>CAMOZF010000130.1 GCA_946630765.1 uncultured Lachnospiraceae bacterium
GGCGTTTTTGAGACGGCGGAAGAACTCCGCGTATTCGGGACAGCAGGCGTCAGCGCGGCTGGGGTAGCTGCGGTGTTCTTTTTCCGCGATGTGCGCGTGAATAATGCCGATGCCGTTGTCGAGGGCGTCGTAGCTGTCGCCGCCCTGCATCATGTGATACTGGTCGGCAAGCGCCCCGACATTTTCGCAGGATGTCATGGCAGAAAGGCGCTGCGCGTCACGGACAAAATTAATGATATTGCATTCTGCCGCGCGGAGTGGCTCAATGGCGATCCGAAGCCCGTGTCTGCGGGCTTTTTCTGCGGCAAAACGAAGGAAGCGGGCGAGGTATTCGTAGCCTTCCTGTTCGGGCATGCCGTCGGGGAGCTTTCTTGCGCCGCCGGAGCCGAAAACCACCATCCGGATGCCGATTTCCTCCGCCCGCGAGAAGGCTTGATCGAGATAGGCGCCGATCTTTTCGCCGGTTCCCTCCGAAGAGCAGAGCACAAAGTCGCCGGGGAGCATGCCGTTGACCGATTCCACCGGAAGGGGAGACGCTTTGATCTTCCGAAGAAGGTCCTGGTATTCGTCCTCCTCCATACGGGCGATGGAAGACAGCCCGAGCTCCACATAGTCATAGCCGATTTCCTTCATCAGGGCGGCGTTGTCAATAGATGTACAGATTCCAAGCCTGATCATGGCAGATTCCTCCTTACAGTCACAAAGTCCGTGCAGGTTCATCATAGCGCGGCTTTATGGGGAATGTCAAGCGTACATTTTTTTACTTTCCTTTGACAGCGGCTTTTTGCTGTGATAGTATAGAATATAAGAAAAGTCAGGAGGTTGCGCCATGAAAATCAGTGTATTTTACCATCATGTGCGTTCGGCCGCGGAGCAGCAGGGCGTATCACTTGAGGAAATGATGCAGCGCGTCAAGGCGCTTGGGGTAGATTATCTTGAAATGGACATGGAGGTCGCGGATCATATCGAGGAGACAGCGGCGCTTCTTGATCGTGTCGGGCTGAAGGCCAGCAACATCTGCGTCGGTTATCCCTGGGCAAAGGAACCCGACAACATGCTTGACGATATTCAGATCCGTATGGCGAAGGCATTCCACTCCGATAAGATCATGCCGATTCCGGGACTGTACAGCAGCGAGGCGAAGGATCCTCAGGAGCTCGCGAATATGCTTCAGGGCATGACGACGCTTGCGGAGAAGGCGCTCAGGGAAGGCCTTCACATCTGCATTGAGGATTTCGACAATGCGCTCTCGCCGATTGCGACAATCGAAGGCATGAAATATTTTACCGACCGGATTCCGAATCTCTGTGTGGCCTTCGATACCGGAAACTTCTATTTTGTAAATCAGAGCGTGCTTCGGGCCTACGATGTGCTCTATGACCGGATCATCCACGTGCATCTGAAGGACCGCGCGGACGGCGTGCGGCCGGGAACGCCGAAGATCAAGATCGACGGCGTACCGATGTATCCCTGCTCGGTCGGCGACGGCGACCTGCCGCTGAGCATTGTGCTCGACGACCTGAAGATCAAGCATTATACAGGCATTTTCACCGTGGAATTCTATGACGTGGCAGACTACTGGAAGGCCATCCGGGAATCGGTGAATTATGTGAAGCTGTTTGCCTGAGAAGGAGAAAAGCATTGGCAGTAATCAAAGCATTCCGGGCACTGCACCCGGCGGAAGGAAGAGGCGAGACGGTTGCGGCGCTTCCGTATGACGTGTACAGCCGCAGCGAGGCGCGGGAAGAGACCCGCAAGCATCCCTATTCCTTCCTGAATATCGACCGGCCGGAAACCCAGTTTCCGGAGGATCACGACATGTATGCGCCGGAGGTTTACCGCAGGGCCGACTGGCTGATCCGCGAATGGACCAGAAAAGGCATCCTTGTCCGGGACGAGACGCCCTGCCTGTATCTGTACATGCAGACAATGAACGGCATCTCCCAGACCGGTATTGTCGCCTGCTCCTCCGTCGACGAATATCTCTCGGGCGTGATCAAAAAGCACGAAAATACGCTCCGGGAGAAGGAAGAGGACCGCGTAAAGCACATTGATTTCTGCTCGGCGCAGACCGGGCCGATTTTCCTTGCCTACCGCGACAATGCCGTGATCGACATGATTGTTGCGCGGGAGAAAAATAAAGCGCCGGTCTGTGATTTCGTGTCGGAGGACCGGATCGGGCATACCGTCTGGCGGATCGACGATCCCGAGACGATTCAGGCGCTGGTCTATGCATTTTCCCTGGTGCCGAACACCTATATCGCGGACGGCCATCACCGGGCCGCATCGGCCGTAAGGGTCGCAAGGGACCGGCGGCTGTCGAACCCCGATTATGACGGAACGGAAGAGTTCAACTACTTCCTTTCGGTGCTGTTCCCCGCGTCCCAGCTGCGGATTCTGGACTACAACCGGGTCGTGAAGGATCTGAACGGACTTTCTGCGCAGGAATTTCTTCAGCTTTTGTCCGAAAAGTTCGAGATCGAGGAATACGCGGACCGCGGGAAGCCCTACCGCCCCGAAGGAAAGGGCTTATTCGGGCTGTACCTTCAGAAAAAATGGTACCGCCTGAAGGCGAGCCCGGAGATCCTTTCGAAGGATCCGGTGGTGGGTCTTGACGTCTCGATCCTGCAGGATCAGGTGCTCGGACCGCTCCTTGCGATCGACGATCCGAAAACCAATCCGCGGATCCGTTTTGTCGGCGGAATCCGGGGCCTTTCCGAGCTGGAAAAACAGGTGGATCAGGGAATGGCCGCCGCCTTCTCGATGTACCCGACCTCGATCGGAGAACTGTTTGCGGTGGCGGACGCGGACCGTCTGATGCCGCCCAAGAGCACCTGGTTTGAGCCGAAGCTTCGCTCAGGCCTGTTCATCCATGAGTTTGAACGATAAGAAGATTAAGGAGGACAACATGGGACCTTTACTTGACGGATGCATGCCGAGCCAGGTAGCAGTGATTACGCCGGACATTGAGAAGTCCGCGAAACAGTTTGCGGCATTTTTCGGGACGGAAGTTCCGGCGATCTCAACCGGCGGCGTTTATGAAGTGACAAAGTGTGAATACATGGGCGAGCCGGCAGAGGAAAGCGGCGCGAAGCTTGCCTTTTTCAATCTGCCCGGGATTCAGGTGGAGCTGATCGAGCCCTACGGCGGAAAGTCCACCTGGCAGGATTTCCTGGATGAAACCGGCGGCGGCATTCACCATTTCGGCTATCAGGTCGAGGATATTGATGCGAGCATGAAAAAGTGCGAGGAGTTCGGCTTCAAAATGACGCAGAAGGGCAACTACGGCGACGGCTCCGGCATGTATGTTTATTATGATGCGAGAGAGCAGCTGAACTGCTTTATCGAGCTGCTGCATTCTTTTAAGTAAGGAGGGAACCATGGGGATTTTTGATAATCTGAGGCGATCTGTGGAGCAGAGCGCCAAATCCGCCCTGAACCGCGAGGCAAGAAAAGCGGTCAGTAACGCGGTAAACGATGCCGTGAACAGCGCGAAAAATGCTGCGCAGAATAAAACCAGGGAGATCAGCTTCAGCGCACTTCCGGCGAGTCTTGCCGAAATGCAGGCACTTCCGGAGGCTGCCCTGACCGATCCCTACGCGACGGCCGCGCTCACGGTCATTGCGCTGAATGAGTACACGATCAATAAGGAAATCGCCATGCAGATGCTCGATTTCCTGAACGGTCCGAACGACGTCTCTCCGGCGGATCTGCAGTTCCTGCGGGACCGCGCGATGGACGGACACAATTATATCGCGCGCTCCTACTTCAAGGGTGCGACGCCGGACAACGGCTATACGCCTTCGCAGCCCTATACGGTCACGGTCATGGAGAATTCCTACAGCCGCGATGCAGAGGGGTATCTCATCCTCTGGATCTACTCGGGCGGTGCGGATTCGCCGCGTGAGATTCAGCTTCGGCTGAAGCCCTCGACCGGCCAGTGGTTCGCAACCGGCTGGCGCGGCCTGCTTTCCGGCGTTCGGATGCCGAAGGCGGACGATCCCTGGGCATAAGAAAAATTTGATTGAAGCATCATGCGGTCCGCCGTCCTTTTATGAGGGTCGGCGGACCTTTTTGTGGCTGCAATGAGGAAAACGTGGTGCACCCTGCGCAGCCGGTTGGTTGGGCGGACACCGGGAGAGTACGATTATATCGGTTTGTGCAGCTTTACGGCCGGGACTTTCCCTGATAGAATGCAGATATCAGAAGACGTCTTGATGAAATACTATGGTAAAAAGGAGAAAAAATGATGACAAACCGGCTGACAGAATGGGTGATTGAAAAGATCAAAAATGAGTATCCGGACGATATCGCGCTTCTGATCGGGATCAAAGGCCACAGCACCGACGGCGACGATCACGGCGAATGCTTCGACTATTTCGTCCCGGCCTCAGAGCGCGGGGAAGAACTTGCCGAGACATTTATCATTGACGGCATCGGGCATGACCTTTATCCGAGAAGCTGGGAGCGGCTTCAGGCTTCGGTGAATCTGAACGATATGGCGATCGTGCTCGGAAACGCGAAGGTGCTTTACGCACGGTCCCGGGAGGATGAGGTGCGCTTCCTTGAGATGCAGGCACAGTTTTTCAGGAATCTGGCAGACCCCGAATTCACACTGAAGAAGGCGCTGCAGCGCGTCGAAGAGGCAAAGGGCCTGTATCTGGAAATGTGCTTTGAGAAGAAGCTTTACAGGGTGAAGATGCTCTCGGCAGGTATCCAGCAGCTGCTTTCCCAGGCGGCAGCTTTTGTGAACGGGACATTCGCCGAGGATCCTTTGTTTTCGGAGGCACAGGCTTACGACGCCTGCCCCGAGAGCCGGATCTACTCCTGCCCGGATCTCGCGGAGCTGCCGGATGGATTTTTCCTGCTTGGAAAGAGGCTCCTGACAGAGAACCATGTCGGCTCTATACGTGAAACGGCGAGGCAGCTAATCGAAACGACGGCGGAATTCCTGAAGGAGAAGAAAGAGGCGGCGGCTCCCGCATTTGCGGCGGAAAAAGAGGCTTCAGCGCCGGACTTTTCGGCATTTGCTTCCTGGTATCAGGAGCTTTCCCTGACTTTCAGGAGGATTCGTTTCTTCTGCGGGAAAGGAATGGCGGAACAGGCTTTCTGCGATGCGGCTAATCTGCAGTCGGAGCTTCTGGAGGTTTCGGAGAAGTACGGAATCCCCGAGTACAGCCTGCTCGACGCTTTCGAGCCGGAGAATCTCCTGCATTTAAAGCTCCGCGCCGACCGGATCGAGTCCGAAATCCGCGATATCCTGAATGCTCACGGAATCCGTATCAATGAATATGATTCTCTGCAGGCTTTTTTTGACGCAAAAAGCGCCGCCGGGAGTCAGGAAACGGAGGCCGCAAGTGAAGTATAAAAACGCATCGGAGGTCCTTCCGGAAGGATTGCTGAAGGAAGTGCAGAACTATGCTTCCGGAGAGCTGCTTTACATTCCGAAGGCGGAAGGCGGAAGAAGCGCCTGGGGCGCAGGCTCCGGCGCTCGGGCATACTACGCGGCCAGGAATGAAGAAATCCGCTACCGTCACTGGAACGAACAGCTGACGGCAGCGGAACTTGCGAAGGCCTACGGGCTTTCGGAGGAAAGCGTCCGCAGGATATTGTATCAGTGAAGGCAGCGTTTTCTGCTGTCAGATTCGCAGTTTAAGGGGGACAGGCCTTCCGGCTTTTTCAGCCGGTGGGACTGTCCCCCTGATTTTTCGGGCGCTGCTTCAGGTGCTTCCTGGATTCTGCTCCCGACAGTTATTTTTTCTTT
>CAMOZF010000131.1 GCA_946630765.1 uncultured Lachnospiraceae bacterium
GAGGTACGGAGGCTTTCGGCGCGTCCGGGGTTGACATTCGGGACAGCAGCTTGACAAGTTGGCGGTTTCATGGGATAATAGAAAAAAATTACCGGATCAGGTGTTTTATTTTGATTTTGTGTGATCCGGGAGGATCGTTTATTCGGTGAACTGTGAGAGGAGGAAGGTGATGAAGCAGTTTGGCGTCGGCGTGATCGGATGCGGTGCGATCAGCAGAACTTATTTGAAAAATATCACAGAACGCTTTTCAATCCTGAAGCTTGTCGGCGTGGCGGATTCGCTGCCGGGCCGCGCGGAGGCGTCGGCTGCCGAATACGGCGGAAGGGCGATGACGAGCGAGGAGCTTCTGAATGATCCGGACATCGATATTGTTGTCAATCTCACAAGCATTTCAAGCCATTATGAGGTGACGAAGGCGGCCCTTCTGCATGGAAAACACGTCTACAGTGAGAAAATGATGGCGGACAGCTTCGAAAAAGCCAGAGAACTGTATGAACTTGCGAAGGAGAGGAAGCTTCGGATCGCGGTCGCGCCGGACACCTGCCTCGGCGGCGGATATCAGACCGTAAGGAAGCTTCTGGATGACGGCGTGATCGGGACGCCGCTTGCTGCGACGGCGGCCGTTGTGCGGGGGTATCTCCCGGCGGGACCGGAAAGCAGGCAGGGCGGCAATGTCTTCTGCCCGGGCGGAACGATTCCCTATGATATGGGCAGCTATTTTATCAACGCGCTTCTCACGATCTTCGGCCCGGTGAAGCGGGTCAGCGGCTTTGCGGCTTCGACGAAGAAATATTTTACGCACCCTGCGAACCCGAATTACGGGGAAGAGCTGATCATCGACGACCCGGATTCTCCGAACCTGATGCAGGCGGCGATGGAATTTCAGTCCGGTGTTCTTGCGACACTCACGGCGTCGGACGCCGGGACGATGCTTTTCCCCGAGGAAGGGATTACGATTTACGGCACGAAGGGGCGGCTCATCTGCCCCGATCCGGACCTTTTCGGCGGAGAAATCCGGCTCTGCGTGGCCGGGGAGCAGGAGTATCGGGTGATTCCGATGCTGCACAGCTACAGCGGGCAGGAAACCGCTTTTCTTCCGGTGCCGGAAAATGAAGACCCGCGGGACGTGATCTGGCGCCACTCGCGGCGCGGCATCGGCGTCGCGGAGCTCGCCTGGGCCATCAGAAACGGACGGCCGCAGCGCCTCTCGAACGAAATGGGTCTGCACGCGATCGAGATTGTTCACGGCGCGGCGACCGCCTCAAGAACCGGTGTCTACTATACGATGACGACGCCGATGGAGAAGATGAAACCCCTCCGCCCGGGCTTTATCGGGCCGGACGCGGAAGCGGTATTTGATGATTGACGGATGATTGATAGTGTAAGGCCCGAATCAGCTCCCCGGAGCGGATGCGGGCTTTTTTGCGCATGCAGGCGCAGGAGATGGGAGGTCCCCACCCGCTTCGCTCGGTATGGCGCAAGACGAAATCAAAGATTTCTGTGCGCCTATATCCGCTTCGGCCTTACGGCCTCCGGTCGGAATGACACTTCCTTCCCCAAAACAACGCCCCGAGACGGATCAAGGATGGACTTTTTCCTGTTTTTCGGTTATGATAAGAGAAGATTATCAAGCCAGATAAGGAGGAAAGATGAACACTACCAGATATCCTGATATATTTACCAGGGCGGACATTCAGATTGATGCGCCGGATGTGCGGGACCGGAAGATTGAGGCGCTGATCGATCAGATGACTGTGGAGGAAAAATATGCCCTTCTCGGCGGCTCCAAGGAACCGGAGGACAAGGGAAAGATCGGCAACGCCGGCTATCAGTGGGGCGTGCCGCGGCTCGGAATTCCGGAAAGCGTCATGTATGACGGACCTGCGGGCATTACCGGCGTCGTGGAGACGACGGGCCTTCCGCAGCCCTCGCTTCTTGGCTGCACCTGGGACGACGAGATGGCCAGAGAATTCGGCAAGGTTGCCGCATCAGAGGCGGCCGCCTGCTCCGGAAATTACCTGCTTGCGCCGCAGGTGGACGTGATCCGTTCGCCGCATTTTGGAAGAAACAAGGACATGAAGGCGGAGGACAGCTACCTCGCCGGACGGCTGGGGGCTGCGGAAACGGAAGGCTGCCAGGAGGAAGGCGTCGTTGCGACGATCAAGCATTTCGCGGCGGCAAACACCTTCGGCCGGAGCTTTTTCAATTTCTCGGATGAGATGATCGACGAGCAGACGCTTCATGAGCAGTATCTCAGGAGCTTCGAAATGTCCATTCGGGAAGGCCATGCGGGAAGCGTCATGAACGCCTACAACAAGGTGAATGGCGCCTACATGTCGGCCAACGCGCCGCTTCTGAAGGGCGTGCTTCGCGACGAATGGGGCTATAAGGGCTCGGTCATGAGCGACTGGGGTTCCGTGCATGAATTCACGCTGAATAAGGGCATGGATATGGAAATGCCCTACCCGGCCTACAACAATCTCAACCGTATCCTGAAGCACATTGAGCGGGGCACGATGGACTGGAAGGACCTGAACAATGCCGTCCGTCATGTGCTCTACGGAATGTCCGAGGCGGGACTTCTGGGGCTTGTGAAGCTCGACGAAAACGGCCGGGTGCTCACGGATCCCGAGCATAAGCAGCCGATCCAGATGGAGTGGCTGTATGAGGAAAAGAAGGCGGCGGGCCTTTTCGATCAGAATGCGGAAAAAGCCGCGAAGATCGTCGAGGAGGGCGCGGTCCTTCTGAAAAATAACGGGGTGCTGCCGCTCTCGGAAGAAACTCTTGAGGGAAAGGTCGCCCTTCTTGGCATCGGCGCGAAGTACCCCGTGACCGGCGAGATGCAGGAGCGTTCCTATGGCACGATTTCCCGCATGCAGTCCGGAAAAGAAGCGCTTGAGGAGGTCACGGGAAAAGAATTTGCGGCCTTCCCCGGCACCGATTATGTCGGCGAGCCGATCCCGGCGGAGGCATTTTACCAGGATGCTTCCTGTGAGAAGCCGGGCCTTGTCAGAAGCTACGGAATCCTTCCGGAGGACGAGGATCCGGTCGCGGCAGAGGGCGGCCCCGGCGGCGCCGGTGCGGCCTTCCACGGCTTCAAGGACTATGATGAGGACGGCGTGCTGATTGAGACCGGCATGACGAGCTACAACGCGAAGGAAGAGCGCTATGGCAAGGACTTCCCGCTCGGTCAAACCGCCGCGATCGATCCGATGATCAATTTCACCTGCGGCACCGATGCGGACGGAAATATCATCAAGACTTATCAGAACGGCCCGAACGGCACCGCCTTTACCGACGAGGCTTCCTTCACCTGGAAGGGCTTCCTGAAGGCGCCGGAAAGTGGCGATTTCAGTCTGATTCTCGAATGCATCGGCGGTATGGCCAGCTTCTTTATCCGCACGGATGAGGGCTGGGTGCAGGCCGGAAAATCCGCGATGCGCGAATGGGCGCAGTGGCCCTGGGAGGCGCTGATCTGCACGCCCGAGGGCATGGGCATTACCGCGAAAACCCTGCATCTCGAAGCCGGAAAATCCTATGAAATCCTCGTACACGCAAGACAGTGCGTGAAAAATAAGGATCTGCAGCTCCGTCTTGCCTGGCAGACACCTTCCTTCGCGAAGAAAAACCGGGAAGAGGCGCTTCAGGCCGCGAAGGAAGCCGATACGATCATTTATTATGCCTGCGAGCAGGTCATGCGCGGCATGCCCTTCGGAAAGATCGACGAGGCCCAGCCGCTTGAACTGACCGGAAACGAAGCGGACTTTTTCAGAGAGGTGCTGAAGGCGAAACGCCCGGAAACGAAGCTGGTCGTCATTGTGCAGTGCTCGAATGCCCGGGCGCTCGGGGACTGGGAAGAACAGGCGGACGCGATTCTGACTGCCTACCATCCGGGACAGGAGGGCGCGCGTGTGCTTGCGAAGATCCTCACCGGAAAGATCAATCCCTCCGGAAAGCTTTCACAGACCTGGCCGCGCTTCACACAGGACACGCCGATTACGGACAGCGAGGCGCATTTTACGGAGCGGGGTCTTGGCGTCGGGCCGGAAAACGACATCCGCATCCGGATGAGCGAGGGCATTTACACAGGCTATCGCTATTATGACAAATACGGTGTGAAGCCGCTGTATCCTTTCGGCTACGGCCTTTCCTACACGAGCTTCGAGTACAGCGATCTGCGTGTCAGAGAGATCACGGAGGTTCCGGATTTCGGGACGACAGTCGAGCTGTCCTTCAAGATCACGAATACCGGTGCCAGAGAAGGCGACGAAATCGCGCAGGTCTACATCGGAAAGGGCGAGGTGCCCGGAAATATGCAGATCGCCGAGAAGCAGCTGATCGGCTATGCGCGTGTGAAGAAGCTTGCACCGGGCGAGACGAGGGAGGTTACCCTCACGATTGACCCGAGAATGCTCTGCAGCTGGGATCCGGCACTGAGCTATCAGCTTCGTTCCGACGGCACGAAGGACAAATGGATGCGGCCCGCAGGCGCCCGTGAAATCATGGTCGGCGCGTCCAGTGCGGATATCCGCCTGAAGGCTGTGTGCGGGTAAAGTTAAAGGATTGTTGGTGTTCTTTGTCTGTCGCTTGCGGGCTGCGCAGGCGGCGGGGCCTTTTCGCAGGCGCAGCGGGACAAGGTTTCCGGAGCGCTTTCCTATACCGAAGAAATCGATCTCTGCATCCGTGCCTATACCGAGTAAAAAGGCTGGATGCGCAGAAATACGACGTCTTCTTTAACAATTACGACTTCAGGGATAAAATCCGTAGACTTTTTCCCGAAAATCGGTTAAGATGAGAGCAGATATTCTTACAGAAAGCACCTGTTAAAATCTATATTTTCAAGGAGTAAAGCGTATGTTAGTAAACACTAAAGCAAGAGTCGGCGTTTTTTCCATCTGCCACGGTCCGTACCTTCCGCAGTTTCCGCAGCTCGTCCCGGAATTCGAGTCTCAGTTTGAGGCATTCAAGAAAACGATTCCGGACAGTGTTGAGCTGATTGACGGCGGAATGATCTACAATAAGGAGCTTGCGGAGGAGGCCGGAGAGAAGTTCCGGAAGGCCGACGTAGACCTTGTCATCATGCAGCTTCTGACTTATGCGACCTCATACAATATGCTGCCGGTTGTGCGCGATCTGGACGTTCCTGTCGTTCTCGTGAATGTTCAGAAGCTGAAGGCGCTGGACTATGATCATACCGATATCCCGACCTGGCTCGGCGAGGGCTATGCCTGCGGCGCGGTCGGCGAAATGGTCGCGGATCTGGAGCGCCACGGCAAGCGCCACGCGGTCATCACGGGCGTTGTCGAGGGCGGCGATCCGCATGTTCAGAAGGAAATCGACGAATGGTGCCGCGCGGCTCAGGTGCGCCGCCGCTTCCGCGATACGAACATCGCGCAGATCGGCCGTCCGTATCCCGGCATGATGGATCTCTACATTGACGAATCGAACCTCTACCGCAGAATGTTCCTCTACACGAAGCAGTTCGACTGGGAGAAAATGTGGGCGATCGCGGACGATATTACCGATGAAAACGCGATTCGCGAAAAGGCGCAGGACATCCTCGATACCTTTGATATCGAGGGCGGCGGATCCATTGAAGAGGTCTGGGAGATGGCGAAGTACGTCGTCGCCTTTGAGCAGTGGGTCAAGGACGAGAAGCTCGGCATGATTGCTTCCCATTATGACGGCTTCGCACAGGGCAAGGCCG
>CAMOZF010000132.1 GCA_946630765.1 uncultured Lachnospiraceae bacterium
AATGTGCCATCGGCGCTTCATCGGCGGCTTCTTTTCCCGCATGCCCGAAGGAGGTTGTCAGAAGCCGGATGGAGGGCATAAGCGCCTGCATTTCAATAAGGCGGTTCGGGAAGCAGTAGTCGGGGCAGGAGGCCTCCCCGGAACGCGCAGCGGCGAGGGCCTTTTCATGATGCGCTTCCGAAGCATTCAGATTCGCTGTTTCCTCCTCCGCGTAAGCGATCAGATAGTATTTCATCGGATACTCGGCGGGGCAGAGCTCCAGGACTGACACGGCCAGTTCATACAGGCCGCATTCGATAAATTCGGCCGCGGTATTCAGATGTTCTTCAATCCTGCCGCCGCTCGCGCGGAGGAAGGCCTGATCATCATGCCGCAGGTACAGCAGCGGGAAATACAGCGGATCGATTGCAAGACTTTCCTCGACAAGGGCGTCGCGCTTTTTCAGATATTCTTTCTGAAGTTCCTGAGAAGCTGCGCTTTCCGAAAGCTTCTCAAGGACCGCCGCCTTGAGCGTGCGCGCCTTCATGCTGTGGTACTGCCGAAGGAGCGCTTCTTCGACAAACTGCAGCGCCTGTTCGTAATCCTTCCGCCGAAGCGCAATCGATGCGAGGTGCCAGAAGGCCTGTCCCGCAGTCTCCGCCGACCAGGTCGCTTTGTAGAAGGCGTCGTAAGCCGCGTCCCATAGCCCGATAAGCCGCCTTGAAAGGCCGAGATTGAACCAGACTTCCCCGTGATAGGGGTTCGGATTCCGCGTGCTCTGCTTCACGATGGCCTGCACGAAGTACTTTCCGCATTCCCTCAGCTGCCCGTTTCGAAGAAGAAGCAGGCCGTAGGCGTTATTCAGGCGGATGTCCGTCGGATCGCGCCGAAGTCCCTCAAGATAATAATCCTGCGGCAGGAAGGTGGCGTGCCGGTACTGCTCGAGATGCTGACCTGCAAGATACAGCTCCTCGAGAGATTCGATCTCGGCAGGCTTCTTCATCGCCTCCTGCGGTTCGGGGACCGGCTGGTTTTCCCGGACATATTCGCGGTAGGAAAGCAGCGTCCGGCCGTCTTCATCTGTGATTTCAACCGTATAATCCCGAAGGCCGGGGATCGTATCCACGAAGGCCTCCTCCGGCCGAAGATCCGTGATTTTCTCGTAAACGGATTCTCTGGGTTCGCCCGGAGAAGTGAGATCCCGGGAGATGACGCGGATTTTTGCCTTCGGGAAATATTTACTCACGCAGATCTTGATCCTTCCCGCGCTTGCCTCTTCCGAAAGCTTCCGGTTCGCCTCCCGCCCGTATTCAAAGGGACTCAGCGCCAGCACATTTCCCTTCTCATCCAGATAATCCACGCCGAGGACCGCGTCCTTCGTCGCGTTGGAAACGCGCCCGACCGTACGGTAGGGCATGAAGTACTGGACAAAGTTCTTCTCCTCATGCGGCTTCAGCCAGGTGAAATCCGGCTGATTGTCGCAGAATACGCCGGTCATGAGCTCGATATACGGGCCGTCCTCGTCCGTCAGGTTTTTGTCCCAGGTCTTTCCGAAATCGCCGCAGCCCCAGGTCCACTGCTTCTTTCCCGGCGAGATGTGATGGTCCGCCACATGGAGAAGCCCCGCGCCGACCCCTTCGTCATAATTTCCGACAAAGTCAAAATCCGAGTGCGCCGCCATGTAGGAGGTGGGTACGCGGATATTTTTATAGCGGGAAATGTCCACGCCCGCCGAATAGTCTGCCTTATAATATTCGCCGGTCGCGATCGGGAAGGTCGAGACCGCGCGCTTTCCGTGGTCCATGACCGCATTCACATCCGGCGGGAAGACGGAGAAGGTGTTTTCATTCACGGAAACCGCGGGATTGGCCCACCACAGGAAGGTCTGTGGAAAATCGGTCGGGTTGTACAGCCTGCCGCGGATCTCGATATAGGCCCGGTCCGGATAGAGCGTGATCGCCGCATTTCCCTTCGTTCCGTACATGCGGTCGGTTTCGCCGATCGTCACCGTCGCGGAGCCGTCCGGGTTCTCGGAGACTGCGTAATCGACCGGCATGAAGGTCGAGGGACGGTGATGCTGCGGCCAGTTGAATTCGATGCCGCCCGAAATCCAGGGACCCGCGAGTCCCACGAGCGCCGGCTTGATGACGTGATTATAATAGATGAAATCATAGTTGTTCGTCTTGTCAAGCGCGCGCTGGATCCGGCCGCCCAGCTCCGGCAGGATCATTACAAGGAGATAGTCATTTTCCAGGAAAACCGCCTGATAGACATGATCGGTTTTCTCCTCGCTGATCTTTTCCGTCACCGGCAGCGGATATACCTTTCCGGTGCTGCCCTGATACGCCCGCTTTTCGATAAACAGCGGATTTTTCTCCGGAACGCCCGCCTCATAGGTCGGAATCGTAACGGCCTTTTCGTAAACCAGTGTCTTCTTCATCGTCCTTCCTCCTTCTTGCCAATATATCTTATTTTTCCACATCAGGCCATCTTCAAAATTGCGCTTTCATATCGAAAAATTGCTTTTTATTCCTCCTTTGCAGCTGCGGTTCAGGTAATCCGCGCTGTAATTGAAAAGCTCTGACAGCTCCGTGCATGAAAGGAAGCCCTCCGTGTGCCTGAAGCCGCGGTTGATGAGACAGGCGGAGCCTGCCGGATACTGGTAGTCCTGGCCTTCGATACAGTTGATGACGGTTCCCTCGAGGACGATCATCACGGCGGCCGGTCCCATGGACAAAAATGATTCCTTCTTCCGAGCTCACCTTGCCGGGTCGGATGCCGGAATAGAAAGTTCTAAATTCATCGAAAAAGGCCGCCGCACTCTTTGAACTGCTTCCCGTCAAGTAGACAGTTGAAAAAATAAAAACTTTCTGCCATCAGATTTCGTTCTGGTGGCAGTTTTTATGCTGCCGCCAGATATTGTTCGTGTTTCTCCATCGGCGTCAGAACACCCAGGTTCCTCTGTAGCCGTCTATTGTTGTAGTACTCGATGTAATCCTCTATCATTTTTACAAGTGTAGTCCGGTCAATGAAACGATTGCCGTAATATCGTTCCCTCTTGAGAATACCCCAGAATCCTTCCATTGGTCCGTTATCAATACATTTGGCCACTCTGGACATGCTCTGGGTCATCCCTGCGGCTTCAAGCTTGGCATGAAAGCTCCGGTTGGTGTATTGGAATCCCCTGTCGCTATGGCACAGAGGTTTCGCTCCGGGGTTCTCTGCGATGGCTGTATCAAACGTGTCAAATACCAATGAATTATTGTTTGATTCTCCAATAACGTACGATACAACTCTCCGGTCGTATAAGTCAAGAATGGCACTCAGATAAACCTTATGCACCTCAACACCTGTGTAATATTTGAATTCCGTGACATCTGTCAGCCACTTCTGGTTTGGTGATTCTGCCGTGAATTCTCTGTTAAGGACGTTTTCTGCAATAAACTGTGGATTCGCTGCCTGTCTTGTACACCCGTTGTTGGAATACTTGATTGTAGATTTGATCCCTTTCTTTCGACAGATCCGCAGCACCCGCTTGTCGTTTGCCTTGATGCCGTGATACCTGTCCAGATCATCACGTATCCTTCTGTACCCCTTATCCGGGCTCTCCATGTGGATTTTTTCAATCTCATCTGCGATTCGTTCATTTTCCGCCTCATAAGCAGGAGTGTCTCTATGAAGCCATTTATAGTAAGCAGCCCGGGATACATGACCCAGTTTACAAAGCGCTCCGATTGAATAACCATGCTCCTCGCGTTCTTCTTTGATTGCCTGGTAGATCGGCCAATGCCTGACCAGGCTTAGCCCCGCCTCCTCTCTATCTCGTCGAGTTTTTTTAAGAAAGATACCTCCATTTCAGCGCGTTCCTTTTCGGCGCGCAGGATTCTGTTCTCTGCCCGGAGTCTCTCCAGTTCAGACATTTCTTCAGTCGGCTTTGACCTGCCGCGTCGGTCCTGAAGGGCGTTTACCCCACCTGCTTCATACTTGACGGTATAGCTTCGTGCCTGCTGATATGAAATGTCAAATTGAGCCGCTGTTTCAGCATAATTATGATCATGTGCAATGCAGTATTGAACGATCTCCACCCTTTCATCGAAGGTGGTTTTCCTTCCTTTGGTCATGATGACTGTTCCTCCTGTCCCGGAAGCTTTCAGCTCCTTATGACCATTATATACCATAATCCATCTTCTGAGTTGGGTTGTTGAACGAATTTGATATTTTTTTAGTATCTCCTTCACCGGCATCTTATGAGTCAGATAATCCTGAACAGCTGCCTCTTTGGTCTCTTTAGAATAGTGCGTAGTAGAAGAACCAGTCCTTAGACCTTCTATACCAAAGGTTTCATATAGCCTTATCCAGTCTTTCAGTGCACTTTGGGCCATTCCATAGACTCGGCATAGCTCCCGGAAACCGTGGACTCCAGTCTGGTATTCCAGGAGAATCTTCTCTTTCTCCTCATATGAGTACTTATGTTTAAAACTCAAAATATGCCCCCTTCCAGGCATGCAAGCTTTTATTATTTCGCTTGTCTACCTGAAAGGGAGCATATCATTTTCTTAGTGCGACGGCCCCTTTTTGCATGTCCGGGCGATCAGTTTCTCAGATCGACGGATAATGGTCCAGATGGTAAGCGATCCGGTAAACCGCGGCTTCGCTCATCTCTTCTTTCTTCCTGGCAGGTGCATCCGTAAACTCCATCACAAAGGGAGCGTCTGCCTTCCAGCTTTCCCAGCGCGGAAGTTCGTTCCCGTTGTGATCGCAGCCGTTCGGATCGCCGGTCTTTATGAAATTGGTCCAGTAGGCCACGACCTGGCGGGCGAGATCGTAATGCTTTCCCCTGAAAGGCCGCCAGCAGCGGGAGACGGAGTTGAACGTGAACCAGAGGTCGGACCCGTGATAGGGACCGGGGTTGTCGTCGCCGGGAATGTCATGATTGAATTCATAGCAGTAATCCGCCGTCCGCGTATGGTTCGCCTCCGCAAGGAGGTAGGTCTGGGCGGAGATGAAGCGGGAATTCATCACATCCATGCGGCAGAACGCCTGCATTTTTTCCAGGGAATCCAGTTCAAAGAGCCGGATGACTTCCTCCGTATCCTCGTGGAAAATCCGGGAAAGCATAGTGCGGAATTCTTCCTCCGTTTTGGGCAGGAAACCGCCGGCGGGGCTTCCGGGCCCCTCACCGCGTGTATTCCCGAGGATATACGGCACTTTATGATGATGGTTATGGATCATGCAGTCGAGCGTGCTTTCCGGAAGCAGGATCCCGTCCACCCGGGGGCTCCAGCGGGTAAATCCGCCGCCGATGTTCCGGTACGCCCGGTAAATCTCTTCGGCCGGGAGCTTCCTTGCTTCCTCGATGCTCCGGACACCGAGAAGCTGCAGGATTTCCTCGCCGGTTTTTTCCGCGTCCTCGATCGGGGTGCAGTCCGAGCCGTATCCGAAGGCACGAAGTCCGCCGCCGGACTGGGAGATAGCGCCCGAGAACAGTCCCTTTGCCAGAGGAGAGCTCAGAAGGGAAATGACTGCGCCCGCACCGCCGGACTGGCCGCCGATCGTTACCCGCTCCGGATCGCCGCCGAAAGCGCGGATATTTTTCCGGATCCATTTCAGTGCGAAGATCAGGTCCTCGAGACAATAGTTCCCGCGGGGACCGCCCGGATTTTCCTGAGTCAGCTCCTTATGCGCCATCCAGCCGAAGATATTGACGCGGTAGCCGACCGTGATCAT
>CAMOZF010000133.1 GCA_946630765.1 uncultured Lachnospiraceae bacterium
AGGTCAGTGATTACCACCGGATCATTCTTCTCGACTACAGCCGCATATTCATCCTGACCCAGAATGTGCCGGTCGAATTCATGAAAGTGGAGGTCCCTCCGCTTCTCATTCAGACATTCCTGGAAAACACCTACAAATACAACAGCAAAACCGGCGAACCGCTCGTGTTTGAGATCTCGGCCGAGAAGGAAGAGCTGTCCGGAAAAGCCTTCCTGAAGCTCACGCTTTCCGACAACGGAAACGGCTACAGCGAGGAGGTCCTTACGCGCATCAACGAGGAGCTCACGGGCTCCTATGACCAGTTTAACGTCGGTATCAATAACCTCCGGCGGCGTCTCGCGATTCTCTATCACGGCGAATGCCGGACCGAATTCAGAAACAAAGCCGAAGGCGGGGCCTGTGCCGTCATTCATATACCGCTTCAGGGATGAATCGAAGCCCGGAAGAAAAAAGGAGAAAGATGAACCTGCTGATTGTGGATGACCAGCTGAGCGTAATCAGCGGTCTTAAAAACAATATTCACTTCAAGGATCTCGGATTTGATGAAGTGCTTTCTGCAACAAGCGCCGATGAAGCGATGAAGGTCCTGTCGGAAAAACCGGTCGAAGTGATGCTGACCGATATTGAAATGCCGGGAAAAAACGGTCTGCAGCTGAATGAAGAGGTGCAGAAGGAATACCCTGACGTCCTCCGGATCGTACTGACTTCCCATGCGGTCTTTTCCTACGCCAAGGAGTCGGTCAGGCTCGGCTGCTTTGACTATATCGTCCAGCCGGCGCCGATTACAGAGATTGAGGAAGCCTTAAGAAAGGCCGTCGACCATGTGAACCTGATCTACAACAACCGGCGAATGAACGAATACGGCGAACTGTTCAATTCACACCGCTCGGAATTCCTGCAGAATTCCATTCTGAAGCTGTATTCGGAGAATGAGCAGGAGTTTCAGGAAGGCATCGAAATGCTCAACAGCTCCGGCTACAACATTCAGCCGGAGACAATCACACAGATGATCCTTCTCGACGTTTTTTCCTATTCCCAGAGCCTTCCCGTGCATCCCCAGCAGCGGGAAATCATGGCTTCTCTCGACAAGGCCCTGAAGATGCTGATCCCCGAAAGAATCGGCGCGGAGTATCTGGTGTCCATGACCGCCGACCGCAAGTTCCTCGTGCTTATTTTCTGTATCGATCCGGAAGCGATCGATATCAATGAGCGTTTTCTTCTGGCGCTGCACAATATTCTGAAGATGGATATTCAGGATGAGGGAATTGCCGTCTACGTCACCATGCCCTTCCCCTTCAATACAATGCGGGAGGTCAATAAAGCCGTCCGTTATCATGTGCAGTTCAATGTGGCTCACACGCCGGACATTTTCCTGGTCCGCGAGACCCAGCAGATCCGGAATTTCAATCTGGAGCTTCCGGATTACCTGAACCGCTGGAATATGATGCTCAGCTCCGGACAGTTCAATCTCCTTAGAAGGGATATCCTAAGCTGCATCGACAAGATCCGGGTCAGCGACCACCAGTACATGAACCTCTGCGATCTGCACCAGCAGCTGACGCAGCTTTTCTTCCGCTATTTCTACGAGAAGAATATCAACATCATGGGCCTGTTTAACGAGGACTATACCTATCAGGACTGTATGTCCAGCTTCTCCAGCATCGAAGAATTCCAGCGCACGGTGCAGTTCCTTCTTTCCGCGGCCGATACCGCTCCGCCCGCCAGCCGGGACTCCGACTATGTGGAAAAGGCCAAGAACTACATCGCCGAGAACAGCAGCCAGATTCTGACGGTCCGGGATGTGTCGGATTATGTCCACCTGAACCCGGAATATTTTACCCGGCTCTTCAAAAAAGAAACCGGGCTCAATATCAAAAACTATATTACGGACTGTAAAATCGCCGCAGCCAAGGATCTGCTGCTGCATACCGCCGAACCGGTCAGTATGATTGCACTCGACCTTGGCTACAGCAATTTCTCCCATTTCACGCAGATGTTCCGAAAAGCGGAAGGCCTCACACCGAGTGAATTCCGGGCGAAAGCTTCGGATTACCAGTGAATATTTTCGGCCTTGATTTTCGCGAGATAATCCTCCCGGTACAGCCGGTCCGTCAGGATATCCTTCAGAAGATCCGCCATACAATAGGACAGGTCGGCCATGTGGTCGGTAACGTAAACCACACCGTTGCACACAGAAACCTGAAGCTTCAGGATGTACTTCGCGAACCATTCGACCGGGACCAGAAGCTCTCCGTTTCTGTGCAGCGCTTCACAGTACATGCTGCGCATCGTGTCCCCGATTTCGCAGAGAATCGAGCCTCTCGCAAAGCGGACCACCTTTCCGTCCGGAAGCACAATTTCACTGGCCAGGGTATCGGCATCTTCGCGGAATTCGCCGCCGGCCATTTCGGCGAGGAAGCGTACCGGAACACACAGATACTCGCCGCGCACCTTCACGCCTCCCTGGAGACCGTGATATTTCCACTTCTGCCATTTGACGGGCGCTGTCGTGAGTTCGTGCACTTCATTCTTCCACCATACCCTGCTGATTCCTTCCGCGAAAGCCGCCGCAAATTCGTCTCCTGAGCGCGGGAGGATCGCTTCCTTCTGTTCGATCACATCGCCCGCTCTTCTTGTCCCCGCAAACAGATAGTCCCAGTACAGGAAGGCTTCGTCCAGTGTCTGTCCGTGATCGCGGTTTTTAATGTCGTCAAAAACCACTGCTGCCTTTTCTCCCGTAAAGAAAGCCATATTGTGCTCTCCGTCAATCGTGATCTTCGGAAGCTCCGTGCAGCCGTTCACGAGAAGCCAGTAGTAACGATCCTGCCGGACACCTTCGGCTTCGTATTCGATGGACGGGCCCATGCCGTTCAGCTCCGGATGAGAAATCCAGACGCTCTTCGGGCCGCCCTTGTCCTGAAGCTGATTGTTTTCATCAATGTAGCGTGCGATCCGTCCGCCGCCCGCGGAGAACGCCGCGCCGGCGAGCACATGGTCAAAAGAGCGTGCGATCTGCATTGTCATGCCGCAGCCGTTGGACATGCCCTGCATGAAGATGCGGTCGGCGTCGATATTGTATTTTTCCTTCATCTTCTCAATGACCGCGAAGATGAATTTGATATCCGGATTCTCATCGATCGGCAGCGCCTTTGGGGTTGGGACGCCGTCGATATCTCCAAGCTCGTTAAAGGGACTTCCCGGCACCGGCTCCATGGTCCAGAAATGGTTCACCGGGTGTTTCGGCGTCGTTCCCGTAGGATAAACCACGATAAAACCTTCCCGCTCCGCGACATAGGACCAGCTCGTGTAAATACACTGCGCCCAGCCGTTCATCATGCCGCCGTGAAGGCTGACAACGAGCGGAACCTTCTTCGATCCGTCATAGGTCGAAGGCACATACTCGAACCAGTTCCCCGGAATGCCCGGGATCAGCTCCTCATTGAATTCCTGCAGCCTTTCAGGATAGGGCTGGGAGTTATTGCCGCCTTCATTTACTACAATATCCGTGTGGTAAAGTTCGGGCGGAAGATAATTTCTGTTGTCATCGTCCGGCGTACCGGCACGCAGCTTCAGGTATTCGTTCATCTCTCGTCTCCTTTTCCAGGTATTTCTGCTGTTTGAAGCTATTATACCCGAAACGCTTCCCGGGATCTTTTTCTCCTCTGATGCCGTATATCATTTTTCTGACATAGCGAAGCCGCCCGCAGTCGGCCCCATCCGTCAGGAGCCGGGCATACGGCATCTTTTGATCCATTAAGCGCGCGGACGGACCAGACGCAGCTCCCCCTGCCACGCTTTCCCAAAAAAAGCCCCCGCCGGTGGCAAATGCCTCATCCGGAGGGGACTTTTCGGGGGTGCGGATGTGAAAGGTCATACCATCAGATTCTCCTCCGTTTCCGGGTTAAAGAATGCCTGTCCTTTCTCCTGACGCTTACAGGAAGCACTGCTCAGCGTCCCGCTTCTTTGGCGGCTTTGCCGTATCGTGCAACCGCTGCAGCAAAGGCTGTGTAATTTTTCATCTTGCTTCGCCAGTTCTCGGTATTCACGAGTCCCGGGATATTGATGCGGGCTTCCGAACCGAGCCCGAGGATATCCTGCCAGGGAATAATGCAGGTATCCATTCCGCTCTTCAATGCGCGAAGAATGAGTGCCCAAGATATTTCCTCTTCCGGGATCGGTGAGACGCCGCCCGGGAGCCGGATGCGGCCGTTCGCGGCAATCGCGGGTTCCGGAGCTTCGTTTGCGATCACAGAAAGCTGCTGCAGACGCTCGAGCGTCCCTGCCGGAACTTCCGAAGCCGGCGCCGTAAGGATCTCTTCTCTTAAGACCTTCAGCTCCTCAATCGCGCGAAGCCACGCTTCTTCTTTCCTCAGTCTCTCTTCCTCTTCCTTCTCCAGCCCGAGAAGCACGATCTGAATCTTCCGCTGCTCCAAGGGAGTCTGCGTCTGATACCAGCCCTTCGTCATGTCATTGTCATGCGTGGCGGTATAGACAAACATATTTTTGCGGCTTCTGAAAGTCGGGTCGAGAATCGTAAACTGCAGGACATTCATACCCGGGAACTGATAATGGTCGCGAAGCTCATATACCTCAGGACGCATCTCCCCGAGGTCTTCCGCAATGATCTCCGTGCCCGAAAGGAGCGGCAGCATTTCATCAAAGAATCGGTAGCCCGGTGCCTCGATCCATGCGCCTTCCATCGCCGTCGGACAGGAGCGCGGCACTTTCCAGTAGGTATCAAAGG
The DNA here is from genome assembly GCA_946630765.1 of uncultured Lachnospiraceae bacterium. The sequence goes on from CAMOZF010000133.1 coordinate 4,745, forward strand.
CCCGGAAATGGTCGATCCGGATCATGTCGTAGAGCTTCGCGGTATACAGAAGCCGGTTCTTCCAGAAGGCGAAATCATTCTCCTCCATATGCTTCCAGTCGTAGATCGGGTTTCCCCAGCGCTGTCCTTCCGCCGCGAAATAATCCGGCGGAACGCCTGCGACAAAGCCCGGATAGCCGTCCGGATCGAGCAGGAATTCGTCCTGATTCGCCCACACGTCGAGAGAGTCCTGACCGACGTAGAAGGGAATGTCGCCCATGATCCGTACGCCCTTTTCATGTGCGTATTCCAGGATCCGCTGCCACTGTACATAAAACTCATACTGCAGGAACATTTCGAGTCCGATCGCGTCCGAAAGCCCCGAAAGCACCTCCGAATCCTCTTCCCGGTTCTGAATCCATTCCTGGTCCTCTTTTGGCCATTCATTCCAGGGAAGATCGCCGTTCTTTTCCTTCAGCGCATGGAAAACCGCGTAAGGGTACACCCACGCCTGCGCGATAAAGGCTTCGTAGGCCGCGTCCTTCTTAAAGTTGCAGTACGCCTCCTCAAAATAAGGCTGCTTGTACGCCCGGACCTCCTCGTAGTTCACCTTTTTGGAATCGCCATGAGCGGCGTCCGGGAGAGCGGAAAGAAGCCCCTCCCTGTACAGCCCGTCGAGATCAATATAGACGGTATCACCTGCTTCCGAGGAATACGGCTGATAAGGAGAATTTCCGTATCCGATCGGGTTTAATGGCAGCACCTGCCAGATCGTAAGCCCGTTTTCCGACAGCATATCAATGAATTCATAAGCGCATTTTCCGAAATCTCCGATGCCGTAGCGCCCCGGGAGGGAAAAAACCGCAGAGAGTACGCCTGCCCTTCTCATCTTGTCGCCTCGCTCCAGTAAACCTGGTTGTAAATAACGGTAAAGCGATAGGAGACTGCATGGATCTGTCCAGCTTTGAC
>CAMOZF010000134.1 GCA_946630765.1 uncultured Lachnospiraceae bacterium
TGCCCTTCCCTTCACCGTCGATGAAGTCGACGAAGTGATGCGAAGCACCGTCCGCGAAAACTTCCGGGACCTGAATTCCCGCGCGCTGCGCTACACCGGAACCGAAAACTAAGCTTCTGTCCGTCAGATAAACCACACGAAAGGAACGTCAACATCATGCAGATCACACAGAAACAGCTCTCTCTTGTCAACGACCGCATTGAAGCGCTGAGAAAGTCAGGCAGCTTCTACGGCAAGAAGTACATCGAAGCCGGCATTACGCAGGTCGAAACGCCGGAAGATTTCGAAAAGCTTCCCTTCTCTGAAAAAAGCGACCTCCGGGACGCTTACCCGCTGGGACTCATGACCGCGCCCGAAGAGGAAATCGTGCGTATTCACAGCTCCTCCGGCACCACCGGAAAGCCGGTCATCATTCCCTATACCGCCAAGGACGTCGACGACTGGGGCGAAATGTTCAAGCGCTGCTACGAAACCGCCGGCATCACCGATCAGGACCGCATCCAGATCACCCCGGGCTATGGCCTCTGGACCGCCGGCATCGGCTTCCAGAACGGCGCGGAAAAGCTCGGCGCAATGGTCGTCCCGATGGGTCCCGGCAATACCGAGAAGCAGCTGCAGATGATGCAGGATCTGGAAACGACGGTCATCACCGCCACCTCTTCCTATGCGCTCCTTCTCACCGAGGAAGTCGAAAAGCGCGGCCTGAAGGACAAGATCAAGCTGAGAAAAGGCGTGATCGGCTCCGAACGCTGGACGGAAAAAATGAGAGACCGGATCAGCTCCGGCCTCGGCATTGAACTCTATGATATTTACGGACTGACGGAAATCTACGGTCCCGGCATCGGCATCAACTGCAAATACAACACCGGCATGCACTACTGGGACGATTATCTCTACCTTGAAATCATCGACCCGAAGACCGGGAAAACGGTTCCGGACGGCGAATGGGGCGAGATCGTCATCACAACGCTTGTCAAGGAAGGCGCGCCGTTAATCCGCTATCGCACGCACGACATATCCCGCATCATTCCGGGCGAATGCCCCTGCGGCTCCTGCTTCCCCAGAATCGACACGATCCAGGGCCGTACCGACGACATGATGAAGATCAAGGGCGTCAATGTCTTCCCGAATCAGATCGAAGAAGTCCTTGCCGGTTTCCCCGAAATCTCAAGCGAATATCAGATCCGCATCTCCCATGTCGACGGTCGCGATTCCATGCGTATCTACGTCGAGACAACGGGCGATGTGGACTTTGCGGACCTCACCCGCCGGATCGCGGAAGCCGTGAAATCCAAAATCGGCTTCACCCCGATCGTTAAGGCTGTCGAGGTCGGCGTCCTCCCGAGAAGCGAGAAGAAGGCCAAGCGCGTCATCGACGAGCGCTTCGAGTAATCGGAACTCGCCTGCGAAAACTCGCCTGCGGGATTGCATTTCTTCTTCGGAGACGCGGGAAGTCTCCTCAGAAGAAACGCAATTACCCTCGGCTCGAGTGCATGGCTCATGTCATGTCGAGCGAAGTCGAGACATCCCATACGTCAGCAACAAAGTCATGGGATCCCGCGACTCGGGCTGCGCCCTCGCTCGGGATGACAGAGGGGAAACTTCACATTCTCTGCGCGCTCAGGCAAAAACCCTGAGCGCGTTTTTATGTGTAATCTTCTCGAGATCGTCCCAGGATATTTTCCGGTGGAGATAGTCGAGAAGCTCGGGCGTCCCGGAGGCGTCCTTCCACTCGAGGGTCGAGCCGATGCCGTCGTAATCCGAGCCGAAGCCCACGTGGTCAACGCCGGCCTTGTCAATGAGATGCAGGGTATGCTGCAGCACGGCCTCCATCGTGGCGTCATTCGCGCCTTCTCTGAGGAAATCAGCGCAGTAATTGACTCCAACAAGACCATCGGTATTTCCGAGCGCATGGAGCATTTCGTCCGTCAGGTTCCGGCTGTGCGGGCAGAGGGCGCGCGCATCGGAATGCGAGGCGACGACGGGGTATTTTCCGCCGGAGAACTCCACGACATCCCAGAAGCCCTCGTCCGACAGGTGCGAAACATCCACCAGCACCCCAAGCTCATTCATCACATCAACGATCTCCTGCCCCTTCGGCTTCAGATGGCCGCCCATCGTATTCGGGAAGCCGAGCTCGTTCTCGAAGTTCCAGGTCAGCGTGATCATCCGCACGCCGTCCTTCTTAAATTCCTCGACGCGCTCTGTCCTGCCTTCGAGCGGTTCTCCGGCTTCGATCGTGAGAATACCGGACATCAGGTCCTTCGCATCATTCGAAAGGATCTCCGCACTATTCCAGGCCGGTGCGATCATATCCGCATTTTCCTGCATTTCCCGCCGGAAAATTTCCACATGCTGCTTATAATAATCATAGGGGCTGACGCCGCTCTTTTCGCACCACTTCTGGTGCACGAAAATCGCAAAGCACTGGGCGAGCTGGTCCGCTTTTTTCAGCTTCATCAGGTCGATGTGCATGTCGTTCTCCCGAAGATGCGCGTTCCTGTGCGCCAGCATTGTAATCGTGTCACAGTGAAGATCAATCAGTTTCATATTCTCCCTCCCCCACGTGATCCATTCTAAATCATCTCCGGGCAATTTTCAAGTAGTATGGGGACAGGCGTTCGCGTAAACTTACTGTAGGATTCTTGCAGACAGATACCACCCAGAGATATTGAAGTGCTTGACTGTGAACTTCCTAAGCAATTAACTCTCGTACCAAGGTGGTTTTCCAGCTTAAGGACAGATACGATGCCGCGCTTGCGGAGCTTGACAGACTTCAGCAGAAGCGTAATGAACTTCGAAACAAAGAGCTTCTGAAGGCGATTGAAACAAGTGACAGATCTTACGATGAGATCATCGCTTTCCTCAAAAATGAGGATTAGGAGTAGTCCTGGGACTCATCGAGAGTTAATTTTTCAGAAAGTTGACAGTCCAACAATATCCAAATAAAGTCATCGGGGACAGGTCCCTATATCTCGTACACCGTGGAGTCCCCTTTTTTCTATCAGTTATGTGCTAAACCCGTCATCAGATCTTCGGCTCAAACATCTGCGCACGGTCCTTGATCGTCGGCTTTTTCTCGATTTCATTCTCGAGGTTCTTGTCAAGATCCTTCTCTTTGTCGGCTTCCTTCGCCTTTTCCGCCTGGTTCTTCAGCTCCGTCGTCGCCTTGACGATGTTCTCGGCGGTTTTGAATTCGGTAGACGTATTATGCTCATTCAGATTCCGGAAAAGTTCCTTGGTGGAAACCTTGGAAAGGTCATTCTGCTGGTAAATCTCCTGTGCGACCATCTCCACCTGCTTCAGGCCGCCCTTATCGCCGAGCTGTCTTAAGCTCTCCGAAAGCGCCATCTCCGTCGTAGCCATGGACGGGACGATCTTAGTATAGGTATCGCTGTAGATTTTGCCTTCGGGCAGTTCCGGCCGGGTCTCGGGATTCTTCGTCCACTTTTCCAGGTCGAGTTTATTGACAAAGACCACCTTCGGCCCGAGTTCTTCTATTTTCGCGTCGAGTGCGCCGCTGTTCTTCTTGTTGTCCGCATAGAGCATCTGTGTAACAATACGTCCCTTCAGCATGGCCGTAGTGTACTCCTTCTTCTCCTGCTCGGAGAGTTCTGTACCGTTCTTCACAGCCTGACTCATCTTATATTCCGCATCTTCACGATCCTGCATGATCTTCGCGAGCTTTGTCATACCCTTTGCCGCGCGAAGCTTCTCGGGATCCATGCCCTGTTTCAGTGCTTCCGCCTGGAGTTCCGGATCCTTCTTCATCAGGTCGATGACCTTCGAGGCCATGATGACCGCGCCTTTCTGCTGCTCCGTCATCACGTCAGGCCTGTCCACGGTCGCGAGATCTCCGCCGGCCAAATTGATACCGTTCGCGATCATGCCGGCAAGCTTCGTCTTGTCACCGTTCTGATAGGCCTGGAAGGCTTCCAGCGCTGCTCTTCTGCCAAGATTGGTAACGTCCTTGAAATTGGAGCCTTCATTATCTCTGGGTGGAACGAGGAACAGATCCGATGACCAGAAATTCCGCATCCGACCGGTCAGAAGCACGCCGGCCTGCTCCTTGTTGTAGCCCATATCCGTGAGCGCCTTTTCTGCGTGGATATCCGGTTCCGATTTATTGTACATCACCATGGCATTCTTGGGATCCCAGAGCCCGAAGAACGCAACTGCCGCGAACTCTTCATTGGTGACCGGCTTCCCGTTCTTTCCAAGCTTGATTTGGGAGAGATCAATCTGGTCTTTGTCATAGACCTCCAGATTGGCAAACTGCTCCTTCGTATACAGTCCTTCCTTTTTTTCGCCGTCTGGCGCATCCGGACGCTTCAAAATGCTGGGATCGAACTTCGGAACCGGCTGCAGGACGGAGGTTGCCTGCTCCAGTCCGCGCTTCAGGTTGCCATGGGCAGTTACAGCGTTCTCTGCATAATTCAGTGCTTCTGCGTTTCTCTTCTCCTCAAGCGCCTGAGCTTCCTTCCTTCTCTTCTCCTCAAGCTCTCTCGCAGCCTTCTCCTCTGCCGCTTTGATCTCGTCAGCCTTCGCCTGGTGCCGTTCTTTTTCGCCCTTGAAGGCATATTTCCGGTAGCCCTGCATGCCGCCGAACTTATCCATCTTGTTGGCGCGGTCTTCTTCCAGATTGTCGAACTTCTTGATCATCTCGTCATAGGCTTTGCCGCCGGTGAAGAAATGTGCGACGCGGTGATACCACCTGACGGGCTGGACGGGCGGTTCGGGCAGGTTCGAAGCGGTGACGGGCTTACTGTATGAAAGACTTACTTTGCCTTTATTCTCCGTAAGCTGCAGCTGCACCGGGTCCTCGGATTCCAGCGGATAGGCAAAGATATTGCCGAGCTGCACTTCCTTCCAGAATTCCGGGCTGCCGGGCTTGATATTAACAGAGGCTAAAGGAAGGATCGAGTCGTGATATTCCTTGTCCGGCGCAAGTACGAAAAAGCGTGGAACAACGCCGTCGTTACTGACTTCCCAGTTCTCGTCCGCGACGATTCCGAGCTCGTCAAAGAACTGCCGCTGTGAGTTTTGAAGTATGGAAAGCTGCTGCGGCGTGAGCGCGGTTTTACCGGCTTCTTCAAGCGTCGCGTAGCGGTTCTGGATATTGTTGGTGTATAAATCATCTCTTCTTGGCATGGTAAATATCGTCCTTTCCACCAGTGTTTTATTCTGTATGCGAAAAAAATACCACGCACTGTCCAACAAATGTCCAACAAACAAGCGGAAAACAAGAAAAAATTTTCAGGAAGTTGACAGTGATACACGGGGACCTGTCCCCATTCAGCACACTGTCCGCCATCAGCCGGTCGACTCCATGCTCCATTTCCGCGATATCGTTCGTCATCTTGTACTTCGCGGTCTCCATGTTCGCCTGCATGCCGCGCTCGGAGAAGGCGTTTGCAGTCTTGATTTTTCGGAATTCCCGGTAGGCCTCCGGATGATCGTTCGTTACGTTCACGACCTTGTTTACCGCACCCTTTTTCATTGCGTCTTCCACGCTCGTATAGCTTTGTCCCGTCGCCTCGCAGTAGCCGGTATACACAGCCTCATTGGATGCCGGCCGCTCAAGATAAGAAGTCATACCTGTTTCCCTGTTACGGATCAGCACCGAGTTATCCGAATCATGCATGACCGAATAATTCAGATCCTTCGCTGTCTTGCCCGTCGCG
>CAMOZF010000135.1 GCA_946630765.1 uncultured Lachnospiraceae bacterium
AGCGCGGCGTCGACGCTGTTTGCTTCAAGGCCGGGAACTGCAAGGATGCGGCCGTTGTCCATGATGATGGAGTCGCATTCGGTGTGTCCGGAGCAGGCGGCGGAGCCGACGATCTTCGCGTCGAATTTCTGGAAGGAGTTGTCGCGCGCAACGGAGCGGGAAACGACGTCCGCCGAAGACCCTTCGCCGTTCAGGTTGATGACATAGGTCGAGACTGCATTCTGCTCACCATGCGTCATCAGGCGTTCGCGAACCACAAGCTTCGCGCCGGCCGCAAGCTCGGCCGTCGTCGTACGGACCGTGTCGTCCACGCCCTTGATCTGCACCATTTCCATCTCAACCGAGCTGCCCTCTTCCTGGTACACCTCAGTGCCGGGGTTGAGGATTCTTTTTCCGGTCCCGTCGCCGGAGCCGTAATGTTTCTCGATGTAGCGGACCTTTGCGTTCTTCCCAACATAGAAACGGTGAATACCGTCGTGTTCGGAGTCCTTCGGGCCGCAGTTATCGATGCCGCAGCCGGCAACGATCACGACCTCCGCGTCTTCCCCGATGTAGAAATCATTGTAAACCAGCTCCTTTAAGCCGGTCTGGGTCATGACGACCGGAATGTGCACGCTTTCTTTTTTCGTGCCCGGTTTGATATGAATCTCAAGGCCGCTGACGTCGGTCTTGGAAATAATTTCGATATTCTCCGTCGATCTTCTTCCGGCGGACTCTCCGTTCGCGCGGATATTGTAGGCCCCCTCCGGAATGTCATGAAGGTCGGCGACTTCGCGTAATAATCTCAGCTGGATTTCGTCCGGTTTTTTCATCTTCGCCTTCCTCCCTTACTGTGCCATCCGGCAGCTTTCCACAGCCGACGCCGTGCCGAGAAGTCCCGGAAGGATTTCCTCTCTCGGGCCCTGCCGGTCAACAACGCCGTCCTTTAACACCACAATTTCATCCGCAATATTCAGGATCCGCTCCTGATGGGAAATGATCATGATCGAGCTGTCCTCGATCTTTTCCCTGAGACGGCGGAAGACCTCGATCAGGTTCTGGAAGGACCAGAGATCGATGCCGGCCTCCGGCTCGTCGAAAACCGACAGCTTCGTCGCACGGGCAATGACCGTTGCGATCTCGATGCGCTTCAGCTCGCCGCCGGAAAGTGAGGCATTCACCTCGCGGTCAATGTAGTCCATGGCGCAGAGGCCCACGGCAGAAAGGTACTCGCAGGCGTTCGCGATCGACATCCGCGGATTGCCGGAGGCAAGGCGGATCAGGTCAATAACGCGGATGCCCTTGAAGCGCACCGGCTGCTGGAAGGCAAAACCGATGCCAAGCTTCGCGCGCTCCGTGACGGATTTTTCCGTAATGTCCTCTCCGTTCAGGAAGATCTTCCCGGAGGTCGGTTTCTCAATGCCCGCGATCAGCCGCGCGAGCGTCGATTTGCCGCCGCCATTCGGGCCGGTGACGACAACCATTTCCCGATCCGGAATCGTCAGCGAAATGTCCCGGATAATTTCCTTATCCGAGCCGTCCGAATCGACCATAAAAGAAATATTTTTCAGTTCAAGCATAAATCTTTATTCACTCTCTGTTTTATATTGATAACGTAGAAAAACTCAAGGCGCCGGAACTGGCCCGGCGCCTTACAGTATACCTTATATTTGTAAAAAAAGAAAGTCTTTTTTCAGTGTACGCCCGGCTCCGGCGCATTGTTTTCCTCCGGCTTCTTCGGTCCTGTCTGAGCATTCTTCTGGGCCGTCAGATCCTGGTACATGTTGTCCAGCATTTCCCCGAACGCGTGCTCGCGGTTTTCCATCATCACGACGGTCCGCTGAAGCTTCTTCTGCATTGCCGGCTCCATCAGGTCCTTGCCCATCTGTTGGATGACCGGATCCTTCTTCAGTTCTTCACGGCGCTTCCGGAAGGCGGTGACGTCCACATGCGCGTTGACGCCGCCGTTTTTCACTTCAAATTCATGCAGCGCCACAAGGTAACCGGCAAGATTCGTGGCTATCTTAACATTCATCGTTTTTTCCTGACGGAACAGCGCATCCGTCTTCGGGCTAACGGATTTGTAGTAGTCTGCTATAACCATTTTGTCCAGCCCTTCTTTCGTCTTCACTTTTTTCCTGTAATCTTTCAACAAGGACGCAGACATGTAGACCGCAGGATACAATTTTACGTTGTCTTCACTGTAATTGGTCTTGTTGGCATTCTGTACGCCGTCCCGATATAGCTTCTGGAGGTCCTTTGCCATTTCTTTGACAATAGGATCCTTTTTCAGCTGTGCGGTACGCTTCTTCACCTGCTGAATATTCAGCATCTTGTCGGGGTATTTCGGATCCAACTTCGTACTTTTCTCGCCTTCCCCAATGGCGATCAGCGTCGCTGTCAGATCGATGAGATCCTTCTCCTTCAGCTTGGTATCGTTCAGGATTTCGTCCATCAGGTCTTCCACCATGTGATCCGTCGGCTTCGGCTCCTTCTTTTCATTCAGAAGCTCGAAGACGTCCACCAGATCCCCCTTCGGTTTCTCCTCTTTCTTTTTCGCGCTGATGCTCCTGTCCAGCTTCGTAATGGTCGGAAGAAGCTCTCTGAGCATTTCAGTTACAGACTTGTGCTCCTTCAGGAATTTCTGTTCTTCCTGCTCTTTACGGATGCGCTCCTGATCCTTTCTCCTTGCTTCCTCCGCCTCCCGGACCTTCTGCATGCGGGCATCTGCGATCTTCTTTTCCTCCGCTTCCCAGGCTCTCTGTTTTTCATTCAACTGGTTGCGCAGGTTCTCTCTTCTGTCGGCCTCCTCCTGGTCTCTCGCCGCGTTGACCCGCTCCTGCTGCTCCGGTCTTAAGGGAGCAGTATAGCCCTGGAGCGTATCGAGATTTCCGCCGAAGCCCATCTCGCAGAGCTCGTCGGCCGTGCGGTTCGCAATCGCGTTTGTAAAGCGGGGATCCCGCATCACCTTCTCGATTTCCTCCTGCAGCGACTCATGCTCCACGATCAGATTACCGCCGCCGCGGTTCCGGTTCTTCGCTTCCATCGTCTTCAGCGCGGTCATCATCGCAAGATCGCGCGGGGCGGGCTTCCGGTTTTCCTGCGCCGCAAGGCTGATGCGTTCCCGCGCAGCATTGTAGACTTCCCGGATCGTCCCGATTTCCTCGGGGATAATGGCGCGGGGATTCGTCTTGTCATATTCCACCACCCCGTTTGCGGCGATATTGCCCGTAACACGCCGCAGTCCGTTCAGATTACTGCAGTAGGCGCGGAAATCCTGCTCGGACATGGTTTTCTTCAGAAAAGCGAGAGAACAGGCCATGCGCGTCTTTCCGACCGTGGATTTCGCCTTGTTCAGATTCTTCTGAACATACTTTTTCAGGCTCTCGGCCGCAAGATAATTGTCCGTCTGCGAAGGCCCGCCGCCGTTTGAAATGTCCCGCATGGCCTGCAAAGCTTCGCGGTACTCCGCACTGTTGCTGCTGACACGCCAGGTACGGTCCATCTGCGCGAAAATATTCCCGGCCGCGGCCGCGTCTTCCGCATTTCCGGCAGGATAACGGCCGATTTCGGCTTCGAGCGCGCGAACACGCTGGTTCATCGCCTGCGGCGTCATGGCGGCGAGTTCGCCAAGCAGCCCGCGTCTCGATAGGGCTTTCAGCGCCGATCCGTCGAGAACGACCCGCAGGTTACGGTTTACCTCGTCGATATCGACGGCTCCGCCATTTTCTTCCACCCGGCTCAGTTCCCGGAAATAAGCCAGCACTTCGGCGATGCGAAGCATCTTCTGCTCTTCGGAAACCTCCGCAATCCTCGCGGACTGAAGGCTCTGGTTGAGGTTTTCTCTTAACTGTTGAACGGTAATGGCCATGGTTTTTCTCCTGTATTTATAGTAAGCGAGGAAAATAATTGCGTATTGCGCTTGCGAAGAGACGCAATTATTTTCCGAGCGAGTTTATCGTAAACGAATTCCGTTAATTCGTTTACGATATTGATGCAATGGTTGACAATCGTGCTGATTTTTATATTTCTTCGGCAATTATACCCCGGTAAGTCCAACAAATGTCCAACAAAAAGGCCTTTAATTTGAACATTTCAGCAAAAAAAAATCGGCCGCCGGTCCAAAATGATTTCGGCTTGCAAAAGGCACCCGGTTTCTGCTATACTTAGGGGACGGAGTAGAACTATGGAAAATCATTTTGAAATATTTGAAATCAAGGAACAGGTCCTCGCGGACAACGAAAAGGCTGCCGGTGAAAACCGGCGCATGCTGTCGGAAAGCGGAGCCTTCCTCCTAAACCTCATGGGCAGCCCCGGCGCAGGAAAGACGAGCACGGTGCTCGAAATCATCCGGAGGCTCGGCGGAAAATATCGGATCGGCATCATGGAGGCCGACGCGGACGGCGACACCGACGCGAAGACCGTCGCGGCGACCGGCACGAAGGTCATCCAGATTCACACCGGCGGGCTCTGCCACATGGACGCGGACATGACGCGCCGCGGGCTTCAGGCGCTCGGAATCGGGGACCTCGATCTTGTCATTCTCGAAAACGTCGGAAACCTCGTGTGTCCGGCGGAATTTGAGGTCGGCGCGGACCTTCGCGTCATGATCCTGTCGGTCCCGGAGGGCGACGACAAGCCCTTAAAATACCCGCTGATGTTTCAGATCAGCGACTGCATGCTGATCTCGAAAACCGATACGGCGGCGGTCTTCGATTTTGACGAAGAAGCGGCCACAAAGCGCGCAAAGGCACTGAATCCAACGCTTTCGGTGTTCCCGGTTTCCAGCAGAAACGGTTCGGGTTATGCGGAATTCTGCAGCTGGCTCGACCGGCAGATTTCCGAAGGGCTTTCGGGAAAGGACGGCAGCGCACCGGCCGGAAAGAAGGGAGGCGCTTCTTCATGAAAGTGATCGAGCTGCATGCTTCCGTGACCGGCGAAAATGACCGGGAGGCGGAAAAACTTCGGGAAGAAATGCGGAAAAAAGGCATCCTTCTGATCAACCTGATGTCGAGTCCCGGCGCCGGAAAGACGACGCTTCTGTCCCGCATCATCCGGGAGCTTCCGGACATGCGGATTGCCGTTCTCGAGGCAGACATCGCTTCCGACGTTGACGCAAAACGCATTGAGGCGCTCGGCGCCGAAGCCGTGCAGGTGCATACCGACGGCATGTGCCACATGGACGCCGGTATGACCCGGGAGGCCGTAGAAGCGCTGGAATCCGGCGCCTACGATCTCGCTTTTCTGGAGAACGTCGGCAACCTGATCTGTCCTGCGGAGTACGACACCGGCGCAGGCCTGAACATTATGATTCTCTCGGTGCCAGAAGGCGACGACAAGCCCCTGAAATATCCGCTGATATTTACAAAATCCGACGCACTGATCATCACGAAGCTCGACGCGATGCCTTATTTTGACTTCGACATCGAAAAATGCACCGCGCGCGCCCAAAAGCTGAATCCCGGGATCCGGGTTTTCCCTGTCAGCGCGAAAACCGGGGAAGGGATGGACGCGCTTCTTTCGTGGCTTCTTCAGTGCCGCAGACATTGATTAAAAAACGCTGTCATCCCGAGCGAGGGATCCCATGACTTTGTCGTCGATTTGATGGGATGTCCGCACCCGCTGCGCTCGGTATGACACAGATAACTACCAGATCCAACATCACGCAATATACAAGGGAGGGTATGA
>CAMOZF010000136.1 GCA_946630765.1 uncultured Lachnospiraceae bacterium
GCGTAAAAAATGCGGAAAATTACTGAGATCCTTGCGGCGATCGGCGGGGCCATCGTGTCGTTTTTTGTGGGACTGCCGCCGATCATGTGGGTGCTGGTTGCGGTGATGTCGATCGATTATGTCACGGGCATTATGTGCGGATTCATGGGAGTGAGTCCGAAAACGCCAACGGGAGGGCTGGCCAGCGGGGCAGCTTTCAAGGGTCTGCTGAAAAAGGCTGTGATCATCCTGGTTGTCCTGCTGGCCGCGCTCCTGGACAAGGCTGTAAGTCTGGGAGCTGGAATCACCTTCGAAGCTGTCACAGGAGCTACGATTCTATGGTTTATTGCAAGCGAAGGTTTTTCCATTCTTGAAAATGTTGTGGCGCTGGGAGTGCCGGTCCCGAAGATTTTACTGCAGGCACTGGAGATCATGCGCAGCAAGGGCGACGGAACAACGGCAGCACAGAATAAAACGCCGGTAGCGGAAGCAACCGGCGAGAATCAAATGGACGAAGATGAGAAACCTCCCGCGGAGGAATGAAAAAGGCCTGGGGCAAATGCCTCAGGCTCTTTTTTTATCCGGCAGCACGGTCCGATAAATCGTGATCGTGTTCGGATAAGCGGTAACCAGTACACCATTCACGAAGTCTTCCGAACAATCGGACTCCAGCTGCAGCAGGGTTTCCAGAGGGATGCGGGCGTTGTTTTCGTCGTGGTTGACGACGATGTGGATCTCCCCATTGTCGAAAACATAGATCGAATTAACGAAGGTCGTGATGATCTGTTCCCGGCGGAGAGGATCATTCCGGTTTGATTTGCTGGTGAAGCGGTGCAGGAAAAACAGGACACGCTTCCGGTCCAGAAGCTGGGATTCGGAATAGCGGAGGACCTTGACCTGGTCAGAGAGGAAGTCCCGCCGCTCCTCCAGTTCCTTCAGCATGTCCACGGTGGAGCTGCTCCAGACGCCGTGGGCGATGGCTGTATTGATGGCCTTCAGCTGAGCCTGGACATCGGCCAGCTCCTCCTCCATGGCCGGCAGCGGAGAATCCGCAAGGGCTTTCTGATGCTCCTCCATGATCACGTCGGCGACGCGGTTGATCTCCGGTTCCTGCAGGATGCGATCCTGAATAAAATCGAAGACGGCGGTTTCCAGGGCTTCCTTGGAGACCGCTTTTTTCGTGCAGCCCTTGCGGGATTTATGAGACTGGCAGGTGTAATAATAATGGCGGATGCCGTTCTTCGAGGTGCCGGAATCGCCGATCATGGGCGTTCCGCACTCGCCGCAGTAGGCCCGGCCGGTCAGAAGGAAATCGACGGCGCCCTGCTGGATGCGGCGGGCTGTTCTCGTTCTCATTTTCTGTGCCTCCTCAAAGTCCTGTTTGCTGATGATGGCGGGGATCCCGTCCGGGATCCGGATCTCTCCCCAGATGTAAATGCCGGTGTAGCGCTCATTGCCGAGGATCCGGAGGACCGTATCCGGCGTGAAGGCGGCGCCGCGGGACGTGCGGAGGCCCTGCCGGTTCAGCTCAGTGCAGATCCGGGCAGCGGAAAAGCCGGCACGATAGCGCTCAAAGATCGTGCGGACGACAGCGGCCTCATCCTCATTGACGGCGTAGCGGCCATCCGGACCTTTGCAGTAGCCGATGACACGGGTGCCGTTCCAGAGGCAGCGGTGGGCGTTGTCCGTCATGCCGCGGGTGACGTTCTCGGAGAGGGTCCGGGAATACCACTCGGCGGTCGCCTCCAGCATACCCTCCAGGAGGATGCCGGCAGATCCGTCCGGGATCGGCTCCATGGCGCTGATCACCCGGACACCAGCCCGGCGGAGGTGACCCTTGTAGACGGCGGCGTCCTCACGGCTGCGGGCGAAGCGGTCCGTCTTCCAGACGATCACGACGGCAAACTTGCCGGCCTTGGCCGCGGCGAGCATTCGCTGGAACTCAACGCGGCGCTCGACCTTCTTGAAACCGGAGCGGGCGTGATCCGCATACTCATGGACGAGGGTGTAGCCTTCCCGCTCGGCATAGGCGCGGATGTCCTGCAGCTGCTGCTCGATCGAGACATCCCGCTGACCGGCGGAGGAATATCGGGCATAGGCAACGGCGATCTTCGGATCACAGGTGGGAGCGGTTTGCTTTTTCATGGTTCACCTCCTGAGAAATGGGTTGAATAAAGGTCAAGACTCATAAGTCTTTCCGATCAGATTGAAAAAGTCAGCAGGGGTTATTATCTGCAGAACGCTTCCGCTTTCAATAAGGGTACGTGCCGCTTTTTGTTTCGAAGAAACGTATCCAGGGCCATAATTATCATCATATTTCCCAACAACAAGGTAATCAGTTTTACTTGAGACGGAAGAAGTCATTCGCCCTGAATGTTGTTTGATTAAGCGTTCAATATCAGCAAGATCATACCCGTCGATGTAGCCTGTTATGCAGATCCGTTTCCCTGAAAGAGAATCATCAATTATATCCACATCCTCTTTGCATCGAGAATGTGGCATATGAATATATTTAGGCAAATCTATTTTATGCGGAACATAATTATTGCTCTTAGTATTTTTGCAGAAAGCCCCTGATTTTATGATCATAGTTGCAAAGTCATCGAAATGCATTGACTTCATTGCGACTAACAGCACATAGTAGAGCGCTTTTACATCCTCAAGCGCATTATGAGCTTGATACTCATATCCAATAACATCTGCCAGGTATGATAATTTAAATGATTCGGAAGTAAATAATGCTTGAAACATCGATATGGTGTCAACGTAGAACAGGCCAGGATCTTCGATACCTGCGGAATAAAGAGCCTGTTCGGTTGCAGACATATCAAAATCTGCGTTATGTGCCAGGATAACGGAATCGGTCATCTTGGCAGAAAGGACATCATTCCAGTATTCGCAGAATGTCGGTGCATTTTCGACGTCGTTAGCTGTGATCCCATGGACATCAGTATTATATTTTGTGAAACTGCATTTCGGATTTATCAGCGAGTAACCAGAATCTATTTCTTTATCATCGTAAAGAAGCATCCAACCAACTGCACAAATAGAGCCAATGTCCTTATTATTAGCAGTTTCTACGTCATAGATCATAATTTTCATGGCGTTTCCTCCTTATAAAAATTCCTGCCAGCTTCAAGATTAGTGCGATACATGCATCCGTTATAGAATCGGTCATCAGTATGAATACAATGATCTACAGCAGAGCATTTTTTAAAATCATTGCAGCATCCGAAAGTGTCTACAATCAAACTCCTGAAAATCTGGCGTTTCCTTTCCTTCAATGCAGAAATAGCATTGTCAAGCAAGGAAACGGGGCTTCCGGAAGTTATTATCTGACCAGCAGAGCTGTTATCAGGATCAATAATTTTGATATAAGGCGTTTTGACTTCCGGATGAAATTCCATAACCTTTTTCCCGTAAAAGAAGTAGCTTCTGCCTTTTCCGCCTTTGATTTCATTGCAAGAAAACACATCATCATCTTTTTCGCCTTCGTAGATGTATTTCTCATAAATAATTTGGATATCATCGTAGTTTTGTGGAAAGGATACCTGGTCATCGAACATGCTGAGCTGCTCCATTGCAATACCTCCTATTAATTTGCGGTTTCCCGCGGATGGCCCAAGAGCGTTTTGAGAGCGTTTTCACGAGCCCGATCTTCGGATCGCACGCGGGGGCGGTATGCTTTTTCATGTGATCATCTCCAGTCAATCAGCCTTCTTAGCACGGGCTGTGTCTGATTTTTCCCCGTAGAGGACTCTCAGTTCGGCAGCGCGATCCATCATCAGCTGTTTCCCGTAATCGGTCAGACTGCGGTATGTTGCGATCAGAGAAGATTCGTCGGGATTCAGCTCCATAGAACGCGGTGAAGATTCTTCAACCCATCCCATTAAGTAAGCGGGAGTGGTTGAGAGAGCGTTAGCGAATGCAACAATCTTCGTCTGGGATATATCGACGTTGCCTGCTTCGATCTTGGTAATCATGGATCGGTCTTTGTAGCCTAATTTGTGAGCAAGATCTTCCTGAGACATCCCATGTGCAATCCTTAGTTCGCGAATTCTTTCATAAATAGTCACTTTACATCACCCCAGAGAAGAATAACACGCATGTGAAAATAATTCAATAAATTTTTGAAAATTAGTTGACAAATATTCAGCAACGGATTATATTATGGATGGTGAATCTAATTCAGCAAGAAAGGAGACTTGAAAATGACGAATACGGAACGACTGCAAGAAGCGATCGAACGCTCTGGACTTAAGACGAACGCCATCATGAAAGCACTGGGAATTAAATCATACGCTACGCTTCGCGGGAAGATTGGAAACGAAAGCGAGTTTACTGCAAAGGAGATTATGATCCTTTCTGACTTGCTTCGGCTGGAAGTATCTGACCGTGATGCGATTTTTTTTGCGAATGGTGCTGAATTACATTCAGCATAAGAGAGGAGCCTGACCATGGAAAGAAAGCAACTGAAGCAGCTCAAAAAGAATGAGTTTTTCCGGCTGGTGGAATCTGACACCGCTCCGGTGTGGATGAAAACCGGGGCACACATCCGGCGGGGCGGCATGACGAAATACGAAGCGCGGAAATACGAAGACTACAACCATCTCAACTATTTCGGCGCGGACAAGGTCGTCTTTGTCGGATTCACCTACTGACGAGAAAGGAGCCTGATCATGGATTTACAGGAGAACCTGCGCAGGAACAAGGGCGAAATAGGGATGAAGCTCGATCTGGATAGCTTCGGAAAGATTATGGACGATTTTATCGAGAAAAGCAGAATCGGCCTGTTGGTTACAAAGACAGAAAACAGCAAGAAATGGAAGGTGGAAGGCGTCGGATGCGGCGCTGTGATGGACTTCTACGTCCTCCTGAACGCGATGGAGCCCATCTTTTTGCGGATGATCGACGAAATGAAAGCGAGCAAAATTGGCATCAACGTGGAGAAAACGGCCGGCGCGATGGCGGAAATGATACGGGAAACCCTGATCAGAGCAGGCAAAAAGGAAGGGGCCTGACCATGGCATCAGAGCTTTTCTACTACTGTGATCCAGACAGAAACACGAAATGCAAAAAGCGGAGCTGCCACATCCGGGAAAAGCCCTGGGCACGGTGCGAGCTCACCAGGAATCAGGATTTCGCAAAAACGGACCAGAACGGGATTCCCCTGATCTATGGACTGAAATTCGAAGGAGGGATCAAGGATGATGAAAGTTTATTGCGATAGATGCGGACGTGTAGAAAAGCCGCTGGATTTTTTCAAGGATATCGAGATCAGAGGATATTGGGAATCTCCGGGAAGAGGCAAAACTTTTACAGTCTGCCGGCAATGCGCAAAAGAGTTTAGGAAGGACTTCATGACATATCGCTACATACGCAGCGAAGCGGAGGGCACAGCAAAAGCGTACATGACGGAAGAAGGGATACCTCACCCGATTCCAGGGATGGCGCCACCAGTGCCACCAACTAAGGATGAGATCAGATGCAGGACGGGCCGGGAAGGCTGAGACGAAAGGAGATCTGAGAAAATGACAAACCTGGAAAAACTGATCACCGATCTGGGCGGGCTGATCGTGACGAACAACGTGATGACGATCCCGGACGAACGGCTGCGGG
>CAMOZF010000137.1 GCA_946630765.1 uncultured Lachnospiraceae bacterium
TCGGGGTCGGATGAACGCCGCGGTATTAAATCTGGATGCCTTCGATCTGCTTGATCTGGTCCAGATCACGGATGCCGCCCCAGATGACCGCGCCGCCGCGCTTGGTCTTGTTTCTGACCTGCGTGGACAGATTGCCGCCGAAGAATGTTCCGTAGTAGATCTTGTCGAAAAGGTCGACGACCATGACATCGTCCTCTACGAGACGGTCAACCGCAGACTTATTGTAGCCGCCCTTGAAGCCGAATTCGCGGGACTCGGCGGTTGCCACATCATGCAGATCCTGTCTGAACGGAACGCAGACGCAGGTTACCGCACGGCCGACAAGGCGATAGCCGGTATCAGTCGGGTGTGTGGTCAGAAGATGTGCCTCTGTCTGGAACTCAAAGCCCTGGGAATATGCGAGGCCCCAGACCTCCTCCAGCGTCAGTCTGCGCATACGGTCCAGAACACTTGCCGGTACCTTCGGACGGCCGTCCTCCAGCCGCTCACCTTCCCACAGCGGGGTCATTGCAATTACTTCTTCAGGTTTGTTGAAAAACATTTCAGCTTCTCCCTTTTTGTGTATTCAGGCTGCCCCATAGTACACGTTCCGGCAGACTGTAGCTTTGAAATTATATTAGCACAGCAGGGCGAAACTTGCAAGAAAATGTTTTATTTCAGGCTTTCAACTGTAATGTCACCGCTCGTTGTCCTGATGACATAATTTTTTGTATAGGCGAGGGACGTTTTGCAGGCCTCCACCTTCTCATCTCCGGATACTGTCTCCGTCAGAATATGCGGCACCGTATCGAGCTTTATTTTCACATCGCCGCTGGTGCTTGTGACCGTAAACCGTTCCAGCCTGAGGCCTGATTGCCGCGCCTCGTAAAAATCGATCTCTCCGCTCGACGTGGAAATGTCAAAGCCGGAAACTCTGACGTCCGAGGAGGAAACGTCGCCGCTTGAGGTGCTGATCTCCAGATTCTTCACCATCAGATCATCCAGCCTGACGTCGCCGCTCGAGGTCTCAATGCTCAGGTTTTCCGACACGATGCCTGGCAGATTGTCACCCTCGACACGAACATCCCCGCTGCTGGTTTTGATGGAGAAGGCATCCTTTACGGGGATTTCATTATAAACATTCACGTCGCCGCTTGAGGTCTCCACGAGGAGGCTGTCCAGCACATAGCTTCCGCCTGCCGCTTTTGCGGCTGCGGGCAATGCGATCTCTATACTTCCGCTGCTGACAAAGGGCAGGTATCTGCGGAAGCTGTAGCCGCTTCTCACAGTCAGTGTCCCGTTCTCAACGGACACCGTGTATCTGTTTCTTGCGGCCTTCGGGACATTGACTCTCACAAGACTTGTCCCGGAGTCCACGATACGGATATCCGCCGATGACACATCCACATGGATCGCGCTGATCTCCTGTTCGATAACATGCCGCTCCGTCCGTTCGCCGCCGGGGAAGAAGGACAGCAGGTATCCGCCGATATTGAGCGCCCGAAGGACGATCATCACTGCGATGGCGATTCCGACAAAGGTCAGGATCAGCGCAGGAACGAGCTTCCTTCTGGTTCTTCTTGCGACGTCAACGCCGCTCAGCACCTGCACAGGCTCCTCGGGCATGATGTTTTTTATGGCCTCATCGATCGCTTCTTCGGAAAGTCCCATGGAGGATGCTTCGCCCTGTCTTTCCTGACCGGCGCCTTCGCTTTTTTCCTCTTCGGCTCCGGCATTCATTGCAGCTTCGGCGGCTTCCTGTTCCAGCTTGCCGGTTTTCCGGAGCTCCTCGAGCATTTCTCTTGCGTCGTTCTCGGGATCGCCGAAGGATTCGATCGCCTCCTCCTCCGTCAGTCCCTCCTCGATCCGGTCATCGATCATCTCACTGTAGAAATCGGTCACACGGCGCCGATCCGAAGGCGAAAGGTCGCTGAGTTTCGCGCTTAACGCGGCCAGAAATTCAAATCTGTTCATACGCTGCCTCCTTCCCGGCGATCTGCTCCGGCACCCTTTCCGCAAGCTGAGCGCGTGCCATTCGTCCGTTCACATACTCATAGATCGCCATGATTTCCTTCCACTCCTCTGTAAATTCCTCCAGACGCCGGATTCCGGGCTGTGTAATATGATAGTATTTTCTCAGGCGTCCGTTATGCTCAACCGAATGCTCATCCATCATTCCGCTGTCTTCCAGGCGGCGCAGGATCGGGTACAATGTGGATTCGGAGATTGAAATATACGGTTTGACATCCTTGATGATCTGGTAACCGTAGGATTCCTCGTTCCGGATCGCCGCAAGCACACAGACGTCCAGAAGTCCGCGTTTCATCTGATTGTCCATTTCTATACCTCCCTTCACGGAATACTATATATCATATAGTATTATTTGTCAAGAGGTATTCTTTCGCTTTCTCCTTTGACAAGGAACCGGCGCTATGCTATGATACTGCTATGAAAAGAACGATTGATTTGTCGGAGATTTCCGACGGAAAACTGTATGAAATCGATGATCTGTGCCGGCTCGGCTGTTCCGACTGCGCAGGCTGCTCTTCCTGCTGCCACGATACGGAGGGTCTGATCCTGGATCCGCTGGACGTCGCGCGGATCGAATGCGCAGTCCACACCGACTTTATGGAACTGATCTCGAAGGAGCTGGAGCTTGTCATGATTGACGAAATGCTCCTTCCCAAGATGAAAATGGATGCACGCTCGGCCTGTCACTTTCTCGACGACAACGGCCGCTGCAGCATCCACGCGCTCCGGCCGGGCATCTGCCGCCTTTTCCCTTTGGGCCGCTACTACGAAAACGACGATTACAAATACTTCCTTCAGACGCTCGAATGCCGGATTCACGACCGCTACAAGCTTCGGATCCGGGACTGGCTGGACGAAAAGGACGCCGAGGGCTACCACGATTATGTCATGAGCTGGCACCGTTTTCTGAAGCTGATGGAAGAAAAACTCCCGCTCTTAACCGATGAGAGCAGGAGTTCCGTGACAAGTTATATTTTAAAGGTGTTTTTCCTCGCGCCCTATCAGGCCGCAGGCGCCGAAAAGGACCAGTTTGATACGGACCTTTTCTACAGCGAGTACTACGGGCGGATGCTTCAGGTCAGAGAAGCGCTTCATCCTCTGTTCCCGGAATTAGAGGTTCCAGATTTCGATTCATAACGCGGATGTTCATGTCCACGGCCCGGAGAAGGTCCGTTTCGGACATGGGCTTTCCGGTCACCAGCATCATTTTGGAATATTTCCCGCCAAAGCGCGCCGTTACAGCCGAGAGCTCGTACAGCGCGTTTTTGTCCGGCGTTCCGATCTTGCAGGAGACAAAGGTCGGAATGAAGCCGTGAAGCGCCAGCACATCGATCTCATTCACGACGTCCCGGCCGGACCTGGTGTGAATCACGCCGTCCCAGTCCAGATGCACGCCGACCTTGCAGTTCGGGGTCAGTGCGCGAAGGATCTGATAGGTGCGAAGCTCCAGAATCGACCCGGCGTCCGTCAGGATATTCCGGATCGTGCCGGAGCCGAAGGAAAAGCTGATCTCTCTACGGGAGCAGAGGACATTTCGGAAGATGCCCTTCTCCTCTCCGTCTGTCAGGAACTTCTCCAGAAGCTCCACGGAAATCGCGCGGGACCTTTTGAAATCGTCGCGCACGTCCCTTTGGTCGAGACTGAACGTGAGGCCGGCGGGAAGCTTCTGGAAAAAGCCCGAAAAATGCGTCCACGAGGATTCGTATTTCGAGAAGAGCTGCCAGATCGCATTCACAATCCGTTCATTCTCTTCATTGTCAATTCCCTTGATTTCCTTATGCATCCGGTAATTGATGATTCCGCCGTGCATCTCGATATAGCGGTCGAGATCCAGCTCCACGGACTGCGGCTGCACAAGCCCGGACATTCTCCGGGACTTGTCCGGACAGTATTCGATCAGCCGGTCTTCCGTGATCCAGTAGAGATGCATCGGGAGCTTCAGCTCCTGCGAGAGCATCCCGAAGGCCGCGAGCACCTGGCCCTTGCCGCCGGTCAGATCCAGAAACACACCGTTTTCCTTCTCATACTCAGCCTGCACCTCTTCCCGGATTTTCTTCAGAATATTGTCGAGATTCGTCCGGCTCACGGCGTGAAACTCGATGCGCTCCGTTCCGCAGTATTTTTTCAGGAAGCGTTCCGTGTCCCGCTGCCGAAGCTTCAGGTAATCTTCATAGCCGAAGTAGATCACCTTGTCAAAACGGTAATGCATGGCCGTGATCAGGTTTTCCACGGGTTCCTGTGAGAGAAATCTTATCAGTGTGTTCATCTTAACTCCTTTTTCTTCCTGTAATCGCCCGGTGTACAGCCGTATTCCTCCCTGAATTTTGCCGCAAAATGGCTCGGCGAAGCAAAGCAGAAATATTCAGCGATCGACGTAATATCGTATTCCGAATACCGCAGCATATTCGCAGCCCCCTCAAGCTTTGTCTGCAGAATGAAGCGTTTCACGGAGCATTCCTCAAACTGCCGGAAAAGGGAGGAAAGATAGGAGGTGCTGATCCCGATCTCGTGTGCGACCAGAGAAACCGTCAGATTCTTATTCCGGTGATTTCGGATATAGTTTTTCGCACGCTCGATGTGCAGCGAGTCCACATGTCCGGAGCGGTTGATGCGGATTTCATCCATATAGGTGTCCGTGATCTCCCGGCAAAGCTGCGTATATGCCGGGATGCTGTGCTCCTCGCTGATCCGCTGCAGATAGTAATCCGACAGGCGGTAGGAAAGCACTTCATTCATCCCCGCCCGGATCGCGGCCCTTGCAAGAAGCGTCACCAACGCAACCGTCATGTATTCTGTCTGTTTGAGGCTGCTTGAAGACATTCGGCCGACTTCTTTTGCCGAGAAAGTGCCGGTCAGCTGCTCGAGCCGCGCCCGGTCTCCGCTGATGATGGCCTGCTCGAAGGCCTGTTCAAATTCATAGGTGGAATGATGCGTATTCGTATTGGCCGTCAGCTGCACAGACCTGATCAGCTGCTGCTTCCCGGTTCCTGTCTCGGTCCCGATCAGATCCTGAACGCTCACGTCATAATACAGCTCTCGCTCCCCGCTCATCTCATGGATGATGCAGACCTCATCCATCAGTTCAAAGGTCGACAGCACCGGGATGTAATCCGTCACAGAAAGGCTGAAGCGGTGACGGCGGCTGTACTCGTGAAGCAGCCGGTTGTCCGAGGCGGTCAGGGAAAACGGCCCGAGGATCACCCTGTAGGAACGGTCCGCCGGCGCCGATAAAAGGTACAGCACCGGCGTTTCCGCGCGGTAAAGAATGGTCTCAAACGCCTTCCCGTCCGAGGCGCTCAGGAAGATTTCCTTCCAGCCAGTCCGATCCTCCGGCAGTCCGTTTTCCAGAAAATTCACATAGTTTTCGTCCTGAAAGAAGGGACTTTCCTCCCTGTTTACGATCCTTCTCCCATCCGGATAACAGACCGACGTCATACAGGGGATGTGCCGCAGCACATCCCTGAAAAGCTTTTCCCCAACCAAGATGATTTCCTCCGTCACACTGCTCTTCTGCAGACTTTCTCTGTCTGAGCAGACAATCTCAGCCGTTTTTCGAC
>CAMOZF010000138.1 GCA_946630765.1 uncultured Lachnospiraceae bacterium
AATACTTGCTTTTATTGTTATTTTTTCTCTTACACGGTTTTTTTCCGCCGCCGGCCCTGCCGGAATGCGCAGTTTCCCTGCGAAGCGGGAACATAGGTAAATATACAACATGTTGTAGTGTTTTGTCAAGACCGTAACCACAAGATCTTGTGTTTTTCTTTTTCAGTCTTCAGGTTTTTAACATTCTTTTCATCGGAAATCCCGGGATTTCGGGCCTTTTTCGGCGGAATTTCGGAAAATGTTTGATCTATTTTCCGGCGTGCCAAAAAGGGCGCAGCTCCGGGGGTACTTTCAGTCACCTGAGCCGTTCAGACGCCGCGGATCGCAGCCTCCCGGACATAGGGTGAAACGGTCCGAAGCAGTTCCTCCATCTCCTCCTTCGTGCGCGCGTGACAGGGAATCGTCCCCACAAGCTCCTCGTGATCCTGGAAGCCCTGCAGGAAATAGCGCTCCGCGCCGCGGATCCACTCTCCGATCTTCACAAAATCCGAAACCTCATGAAACTCTGCGACGACCGTCGTCCGGAACTCGTACGGCACCACGCCCGAAAGCAGGAACTCGACCGTCTCCTCCACGGGCGCCAGATCAAAATGCGGCACCCCGGCGGTTTCCGCGTACTTCTCCTTCGAATTCTTGATATCGACCGCCACGTAATCCAGAAGGCCGTCCTCTGCGAGGCTCTTCAAAAAGGCCGGTTTCGTGCCGTTCGTATCGAGCTTGACAAGAAATCCGAGCGCACGCACTTTCTCGATAAAATCGCGCGTTTTCGGCCACAGAAGCGGTTCTCCGCCCGTGATCGCGACACCGTCGAGAATCCCCTGCCTTTTTTTCAGATACGAGAGGATCGTTTCCTCCGGAATCACCTCAAGAGAGGCCGCCTCGTTCACGAGAAGCGCATTGTGACAGAAAGGGCAGCGCATGTTGCAGCTGCCGGTGAAGACCGTGCACGCCACCTTCCCCGGGAAATCGAGAAGCGTCATTTTCTGAAAACCGTTGATCTGCATTTCACCTGCTCCTGTACAGAAAGAACTGCCCGCGATAGACGCGAGCAGTTCTAAGTATAGCATATTTTGTTTTGTTGTCAAGTGAAAACACAAGATATAGTGTTCTCTCTACCTGTGAAACTCCTGCAGGCCGGGAACATTCTTCTTTTCCGTCCGGTCGCTGTCCTTCAGGTAGCTGAGATCGCTCGTGTAGGTAATGCTGTGCTTCTTTCCGGCGAGAATGAAATAATAGCTCGTCGTTGAAATGCCCTGCAC
Organism: uncultured Lachnospiraceae bacterium; assembly: GCA_946630765.1. The sequence goes on from CAMOZF010000138.1 coordinate 1,260, forward strand.
AACATTGTAGTTCGTTTCAGCCCCGGCGCCGATAAGACCGAAAAGCGCCGCTCCGAAGCCGCCCTTCACGCCGCCGGAAGTCACCTGGCCCTTCGCAAGGCTGTAGGTCCCGTAGATCTGGGCGCCACCCTTCAGTCCTGCGCCGCCGACCGATCCCGACGGTCTCCCGTTCTGGCTCGCATCGTCTTCGCTGCCGCCGGGGAGGAGCTCCGCGCCGCCGCTCGCGCCGACGAAGGTTGTGATGTCGCGCCCGGTTTTTGCAATGCCGAGATTGATGCCGCGCTTATCCTTGATCGTCACCTTCATATTGCCGTTCGAATCGAATTCGGCCTTTCCGATCGATCCGAGCTTGACGTTTCCCTGCAGCGTCCCGTTCGCGTTCGCCGTCACGCTGTAATTGCTTCCGTAGGGCTTTGCCGTCCCTTCGAGCCCGTTCAGGAGTCCGACATTTTCTTCCTTAAAGCTCACGACCGTCTGTCCCCTGCCGCAGTACATATCCAGCTGGACAGTCCTTTTCAGGGCGTCCGGATTCGTCAGAATCGTCTGGTACAATGCCCGCTTGTCCGGCGGAAGGCTGTTCCAGAATTTCTCGCGCTGATAGGAGTCGTTAAAGTTTGGCGGATTTGGCATCTCGCTCTTCGGCACGCCGGGATGCGTATCCTGCCAGTAGATTTCCCAGATATTGGTGAGCTCGGGGTACTCGTTCTTCGCGTCGGAATCCAGCCCGTCAATCCCGAGCACCTTTCTCGAAATCGAATTGATGTCCGGAATGTAAACATCCTGCGTAAGATCTGCGGAGGGTCTTTGGGGCTTGTTGCTGATGATGAATTTCGGGAAGCGCGGGATCCTGCCGGTCACGCCGCCTTCCATAAAGCCTTCATGCGTATCTTTTCCGACCATGAGATAGGGCTCAGCGAGCATCGGACAGACATAGGCAAGTAAACAGCATTCCGCGATGCAGACCGCCTGATCGCCGACGACATTCATGACGATTTTCTGCCGCCACTCCCGGTACAGTTCCTGATCCGCCAGCATCGACAGAAGCGCATTTGAGTACATGTAATAATCGTGCAGCACTTCGCCGATTTCCTGATAGGCGCGGTTCCGGACGGATCCCATCTGCCGGAGCGCGTTCTTGATTTTTGAGACGATGACCGCGGACTGCTCCGGGGTAAAGGCAATGGAATTGTTCCCTTCCACACGGATCATCGCCCACTCGAGTACCGCGGCGATATCCTCGAGAGACTCGCCGTCATGAGCCTCCAGGAAAGCCTTGTTTTCCTCAAGAATATTGCCGATCATGGAGAAAAGCTGCTCCATGTCCGACCCGTCCAGGTCGTTTTCGACCTTTTCGCGGATGTCCTTTACCTTCCATTCCCGGTAATCGTCGAGGATATTCAGCCAGAAGACCTCCTGCTCGTAGGAAACGACCCGCTCCGCCTCGGTCAGCTTCTCCTTTTTGTATTTTTCACCGAAGATCTTCATGAATCCTGACGCGAGATCCTTCAGGTCCTGCGCGTTCAGCAGGATATTGTAAATCTCGGCAAGTTCTTTGAGATCCTCCTGATAGAATGTGATCACATCCCGGGCGTAGCGCTGTCCACCCTCAATCATCGGCTGCGCGGAAGCGACCCAGTCCTCCGGCGACGAAGGGATGTCACAGGCGCCGATGTCGACGACCTTTCCCTCAAGCTCCCGTCCCGGATGGAATCCCGAACGGTTCACCGAGAAGTCCATGAGACTTCGCACCGTATAATTCTGAAATACGGCACCCGCGAATTCCCAGTAGTCGCCGCGGCGCTTCAGCATATCATACACCAGCGAAAGGCCGGAGGTATAGCCGTCCCTTCCACCCTCAATGAGGCAGCGGAAGGCCTCTTCGTAATTCTCCTCTTGCAGGTACGCGGCCATCATGCCCTGATAAGCCGGGCCGCTGAAGCCGCATCGTTCGAGACATCTTCCAAAGTATCCGCGCGCCGCCGAAGGATTATCCTTCTGGATATAAATGTTTCCGGCGTGGAGGTACAGTTCTTCCCGCCCGGGATCCATCTGCAGCCCGATCACGCAGACGTCGAGTGCCTCCTCCAGGTATCCGTGCATCCGGAGGTTCGTCACCAGGGAAACCACGGCGCTGACATTTTGCGGATCCTCCTCGCAGGCAAGACAGGCCATGTAAAAGGCCAGCGTACTGCGGTTTGCGGTCAGAAGCACGTTTGAGAGATTCGAGAGCATCAATGACTCCCGCTGTTCCTCGCTCATCCCTCCGCCGGCAATCACCGGCTCCGGCTCGATCGGCTCGGACACGACGTAGTTCGGCGATGACTGAAGAAGCGCGCCGCATTTTTCGCACTGCACCGCATCCTTCGGATTCACATGACCGCAGGCGGGACATTTCAGTTTTTCCTTCGCGGTTCCGATCTTCAGGTGAGAGCTGTGGAGCTGCTCCGAGGGAAGCGTCACCACCAGCTCCTCTTCCGATCCGGGCTCTTCCGTCTCGGCGCCTTCCGGGACCGGAGACGATTCTTCTTCGCTTCCCGGATCCGAAACATCTTCTCCGTTTTCGGATGTCGGAGCGTCCTCTCCGTCTTCGGCTGACGGATTCTCCGCCGGACTGTCCGTACCGTCCGCGGAGTCCTCCGCACCGTAAAGCATCCCGATGCGCCCGGCAGCGGAAACGGATCTGTAACGGAAGGCAGCGGAAAACGGGAGGTACGATCCTGTGCCGTAAAGCCTCGGAAGAAGCTGAAGTTTCGCGGCTTCCCCGTGTTTCCCTGAATCATCCTCCGCGTTCTTTCCGTCAGAAGACGTAATCTCCCCTCCGAGCTCCCGGATCAGTTTTTCGATGTCCGGATTTTCCTTAGAAAGCTCCGCAGTGAGGAGCTGAAGCTTCTTCGCTCCGCCCCGGTCGACAAAATCCAGCCGGTGCTTCTGCTGGACGGCGAGCTTTTCCACATAAGCCGACAGCGCCGCCATCTGTTCTTCGGAAGGCGCCGGGATTTCCGTAAGCTCCGGGAAAGCTTCCGGACTCACGATACCGGCGCTCATGGCCGTATGATCCGCCCTCGGCCGGAAGGGCCAGACTCGGAAGTACCACAGAAAGAGCACAGCAAGGACCGCTATCGTTCCAAATACGATTCCGAGCGTAACGAGCGCTTTTTTCTTTTTCTCCGGGTCCGGAACAATCACCGGCGTCAGTGTGTTTTTACACTTCGGACACTGTGTTTCCTTTCCCGAAAGAGGAGCCCGGCAGTAGGGGCAGGCAAATTTTTTCTTCATAATCTCTTTTGTGCGTTATTTCTTTCCGTCTTTTTTCTTTTTCCTTGAAATCACCACGACAACAACGATCACGGCAACGATGAGAAGAATGATCAGAAGCCAGATGAAGATGCATAAGCCCAGCGGCTGCGGGCAGAAATGGCAGATCGGGCATTTCTTTTCGGCGGGCGTTTCGGGGTTTGCCGGTTTGGTTTCTTCATCCTTTTCCGTCTTTTCTTCAATAGTTTCATTGGCGCCCTGGGTGATGTCGTCGGTACCAAAAGTGATGACCTTGGACCAGTCGGAGTAAATATCGTCAAGATCCTGCTGCATCATTAAATAGCGGCAGCGAAGCTCCACTTCGGCGTCCTTCGGAACCTCCGGCCGGTCGTCGTTCGCGAGACTGAAGAGCGCGGCTTCCATCTCGCCGCCCTTGATCAGCCAGTCGCCCTGAAGGCCGACAAACTCCGGATCCCCTTTGACGCGCGCCTCGGTTTCAATGCGGATCCCGCCGCCGTGCGCTTCAAGCTCCGTCGCGTTTTTCGCGAGCGCATCCGGTACGGTGAGCGTGAAGGCAACGACCGGATTGTCGTTGAAATCATGATCTGTCATGCGAAGGCCGGTGATTTCCGGCGCGGGCAGGTCGGCTTTTGTCAAAGGCTCGAACTTTTCGGCGTCCTTTCCGACCGATGCGATGTTGGACCAGTCGGAATAATAGTTCCTGACAATCATTTCGTCGTCGGTCCATTTGGTGGTCGTCACGACAAAACGCATGCGGAAGTAAACCGTGTGCTTTTCATAATCGATATACAGATTTCCGTCACCGTCCTCATATCTGTATTCATACTGGTCCGGGTTCAGCTGATCCTTAAGGCCGGGTCTTCCTTCGTCGGGATTTCCGTTGAAAGCGTCCTCCGAGACATATCTCGTAACCCATTGGTCATTGACGGTCTCCGTCCCGTTTCCGATCCAGCCGTCCACAATGTCCCATTCGC
>CAMOZF010000139.1 GCA_946630765.1 uncultured Lachnospiraceae bacterium
CATTACTACGGCGGCATCAAGAAATATCAGTGGGTAACGCTTCCTCTGGCGCTGTACGGCGTTGTTGTGAAGAAGGACGGCACGGTTGTCGACATCGCGATCGGCGACAAGGCAGACGATCCGGTACTCTGCATCACCGACCTTCTGCCGCATCTCGGCGCAGATCAGATGAAAAAGGGCGCCGCGAATGTCATCGAGGGCGAGGATCTGAACATCCTGATCGGCAGCTGCCCGCTGGAAGGCGAGGACAAGGAAGCCGTCAAGGCGCAGCTCCTGAAATTCTTCAAGGAACAGTATGATATCGAAGAGGATGATTTCCTCTCTGCTGAGATCGAGGTTGTTCCCGCCGGCGCGGCAAGAGACCTCGGCCTGGACCGCTCGATGGTGCTCGGCTACGGCCATGACGACAGAGTCTGCGCCTATACCTCGCTTCGTGCCATCCTTGAGACCAGGGCGCCGAAGAAGACTTCTGTCTGCCTGCTGACCGACAAGGAAGAGATCGGTTCCGTCGGTGCGACCGGCGCACAGTCCTTCTTCTTTGAGAATACGGTTGCCGAGCTCCTTGCAGCCATGGGCGAAGAGAGCAATCTTGCGGTTCGCCGCGCGCTTTCCCGTTCCCGGATGCTCAGCTCCGACGTTTCCGCAGGCTTTGACCCGATCTACCCGGGCGTCAACGAAGCCAAGAATACCGCTTATCTCGGACACGGCCTGTGCTTCAACAAGTTCACCGGCGCGCGCGGAAAGAGCGGCAGCAATGACGCGAATGCCGAATATGTCGCAGTTGTCCGCAAGATCATGGACGACAACAAGGTCTACTGGCAGACCTCTGAACTGGGCAAAGTTGACCAGGGCGGCGGCGGAACCATCGCCTATATCTCCGCGAAGTACGGAATGGAAGTGATCGACGCCGGCGTTGCGGTACTTTCGATGCACGCACCGTGGGAGGTCATCTCGAAGGCCGATGTTTACGAAGCTGTCAAGGCGTATAAGGCTTTCCTGAAGGATGCCTGAGCGCATCTCAGTTGATTCGAAATTTATGAATTCTGTGCAGATCATCCTGGCGTCGGGCTCTCCCCGGCGCCGGGAGCTTTTAGAAAAGGCCGGCCTGCGCTTCCGGATCGTCGTGAGCGCGGCGGATGAGCATTATACCAAAAAGGACCCCGCGGGGATCGTGGAGGAGCTTTCGAGGATCAAGGCGGAGGCGGTAGAGCGGGAGCTTTTCGGAGACGGAAGTTTCTCAGCGGAAGCGCCGGAGGATGAGACTGTGATCATTGGCGCCGATACCGTCGTTTCTGTCGACGGAAGGATCCTCGGAAAACCGAAGGACCGGGCGGACGCTTTCCGGATGATCCGGCGTATTCAGGGAAGGTCCCATGAGGTCTACACCGGCGTCTGTCTGATCAGGACCGGGAAGGAGAGGGCTTCACGGCTTCTGAACTTCAGTGAATGTACGAAGGTGCACGTCGTTCCGATGTCAGAGGCGGAGATCCATGCCTACATTGACTGCGGGGAATCGATGGACAAAGCCGGCGCCTATGCGATCCAGGGGCAGTTCGGAAAGTATATCGACCGCTTCGACGGGGACTATGAAAATGTGATCGGTCTTCCGGTTCAGGCGGTGCTTGACGGACTTGAAGAAATCATGAAAGAGGACGGCACGGTCTGTCCTGATGAGAAGGCTTAAAAGGGAGGGCGAGTATGCGCGCGACAGATCCGGAGGAGATCCGGCGGAATCTTCCGCCGATCGGGGAGAACTACAGTAAATTCGACCGCGGACGGCTGCTTCTTGTCGCGGGCTCCTACGGAATGGCCGGAGCCTGCGTACTCAGTGCGCGTGCGGCGCTCCGGTCCGGCGTCGGGTATCTCGAGATCTTTCTTCCCGACAGCATCTATGAGGTTGTCACATCCGCGGTCCCGGAAGCCGTCTGCAGCATTTACCGTGCGGATGACCTGTCGGGGATCCGGAAGAAGCTTTCGGAGAGCGTGAAGAAAGCGGACGCCGTCGCAGCGGGGCCAGGGCTCGGAACGCTTCGGGAGGTCCTTTTGCCCTGCCTTTACGGGCTTTCAGGGAAAAAGCTTCTTCTCGATGCGGACGCGCTGAACTGGCTTTCCATGAATACGGCGCTTTCCGGGGACGGAAGCGAACTATCCGCACCGGAATGCGGCTTTTCGTCCCTCTGTATGACGCCGCATTCGGGGGAAATGGCCCGGCTTCTTCACAAGACGCGCCCTGAGATCGAAAACAGCCGTTTAGAGGCTGTTCGGGCTGCCGCACGGCTGTTTCACGCTTCGGTACTCCTGAAGGGTCAGAACACGCTGATTTCGGCGCCAGCGCGCGAATGCATGATGAACCCGACAGGAAATGCCGGACTCGGACGCGCAGGCTCCGGGGATACGCTGACGGGAATCGCCGGCGCACTGCTTTCGCAGGGCATGGACGGCTATACGGCACTGTACGCTGCGGCCTGGATTCACGGAAGAGCCGGGGATCTGTGCAGGGAACAGCTCGGGCTTCGCAGCTACCTTCCCTCGGATGTGATTGAGATGCTTCCGCGGGTTTTTTCGGAGCTGGAAGAAAGGAGAACATCTTGGACGACGAAGTGATGTCCGCCGGAAAAAAGAAACATTCCGATTCGAAAGGCCGGATTTCTCTCCAGGAGATGACGCTGTTTTCCATGTTCGGCGCGGTGATCTTTGCCAGTAAGGCCATGATGGCTGCCATTCCGAACGTACATCTAGTGGCCCTGTTCATCATCTCGCTGACCGTCGTGTACCGCGTAAAGGCGCTGTATTCGATCGCTGTGTATATTCTTCTCGAAGGCGTCTTTTTCGGCTTTACGACCTGGTTCGTGCCGTATCTTTACGTGTGGCCGATCCTATGGGGCGTGACGATGCTGCTGCCGAAGAAGATGAAAACCGCCGTCGCCGTACCGGTGTATTCGATCATCGGCGGGTTTCACGGGCTCCTGTTCGGCACAATGTTCGCGCCCGTGCACGCGCTGTTTTTCGGCCTGAATTTCAAAGGAATGCTTGCCTGGATCGTCACCGGCTTTCCGTATGACCTGATCCACGCGGTGAGCAACACGATCATGTGCCTTCTGGTCGTGCCGCTTTCTTCGGCGCTTCGCCGGATGGAACGTTTTTCCTTCACGCGCTATCAATAAGTCAAAATAACAAAAATGTGTGAGGATTTACCGCTTCAGCGTGTTAAACTGACGAAAATCCTGTTTTTCATTGACAAATGGCCGCATTTCGCTACAATAGAAACTGTTAACGCTGCTTTTTACGAGGAGAAAAACCATGAATAAAGAAAACATCAAAAAGGTTGTTCTCGCCTATTCGGGCGGTCTGGACACATCGATCATCATTCCCTGGCTGAAGGAAAACTACAATAACTGCGAAGTCATTGCGGTTTCCGGAAATGTCGGACAGGCGGACGAGCTGGAAGGCCTGGAGGAAAAGGCCCTGAAGACCGGCGCGAGCAAGCTTTATGTGCTGGATCTGACGGACGAATTTGTCAATGACTATATCATTCCGACCATGCAGGCCGGCGCAAAGTACGAGGAGTACCTTCTCGGCACTTCCTTTGCACGCCCGCTGATCGCCGAGAAGCTCGCGAAGATCGCCCTCGAGGAAGGCGCGGACGCGATCGCACACGGCTGTACCGGCAAGGGCAATGACCAGGTGCGTTTCGAGCTGGCGATCAAGTCGGTCGCCCCGAATATGCCGATCATCGCCCCCTGGAGAGAGTGGTCCATTCGTTCCCGCGAGGAGGAGATCGACTATGCGGAAGCGCACAATGTACCGCTTCGCATCAACCGCGAGACCAATTACTCCAAGGATAAGAACCTCTGGCATCTTTCCCATGAAGGCCTGGATCTTGAGGATGCCGGCAACGAGCCGATGTACGAAAAGGAAGGCTTCCTGGAGATGGGCGTGTCTCCGCTGCAGGCGCCGGATGAACCGACCTACATCACGCTTGATTTCGAGCAGGGCGTACCGGTTGCCTTAAATGACGAGAAGATGTCCGCAAAGGACATTATCCTGAAGCTGAATGAACTCGGCGGAAAGAACGGCATCGGGCTTCTCGACATCATCGAGAACCGCCTTGTCGGCATGAAGTGCCGCGGCGTCTACGAGACCCCCGGCGGAGAAATCCTCTATGCCGCGCACAGCTATCTGGAGACGCTGACGCTCGACAAGATGACCATGCACAAGAAGCAGGAGCTTTCGATCACCTTCGCAGAGCTCGTCTATAACGGCCAGTGGTTCACCCCGCTTCGCGAGGCGCTGTCGGCCTTTGTCACCTCCACTCAGAAGCACGTTACCGGCAAGGTTCGCCTGAAGCTCTACAAGGGCAACATCATCAAGGCCGGCGTCTGGTCTGACTGGGCGCTGTACTCGGAAGAGCTTGCCACCTTCGGCGAAGACGACGTCTACAACCAGGCTGACTCCGCAGGCTTCATCAACCTCTTCGGCCTTCCGATCAAGGTGCAGGCCGAGGTCGCGAAACGCAACGAAAAGTAAAATAAGGGACCGTCCGGCCCGCCGCGGCAATCGCAAAGGACGACGCTTGCTCTTCCTGGCTGACGCTCCGGGAAACGATTTTCCGGAGCGTTTCGGGGCCCTTCTGCAACTCAGAAAATCCGAATCGCAGGATAAAATGTGCGTGAGCGCACATTTTACTACGACTTCGGATTTTTTGGCAGAATCCCGGAACGCAGGAAAATCTGTTCCCCTCCGCTACTCGCCTGGGAAGAACAAGCGTCCTCTCTTTCCGCTAATACACAGCGGCCGGGCCGGCCCGGACGACGCCCGGACCTTCTGTCATCCCGAGCGAGGGCGTGGTGCGCGCGAGGGGACCCGCCGCGCAAGCGGTGGGCGTGCGGTCATCGCCCGAGTCGAGGGATCCCATCCGTATGGCGAATAAGTCATGGGATGTCTTGACATGACACGGATCGTACACTGAATTAAGACAAGGAGTTAAACATATGGCAAAAATGTGGGCCGGCAGAACCGCCGGACTGACCGACAGCTTCGCGGATGAACTGAACAGCTCGATCGGAGTCGACTGCCGCATGTACCGGCAGGATATCCGGGGGAGCATCGCCCATGCGAAAATGCTGGCAAAGCAGGGCATTATCGCGGAGGAGGATGCGGATGCGATCATTGGCGGCCTTGAGGGAATCCTTGCGGATATCGAGGAAGGAAAGCTGGAGATCGATATGAGCGCCGAGGATATCCACATGTTTGTGGAGGAGGTACTGACGAAAAGGATCGGAGAGCCCGGTAAGAAGCTTCATACCGCACGCTCGAGAAACGACCAGGTCGCTTTGGATGTGCGGCTGTATCTTCGGGACGAGATTCAGGAGATCACGGCGCTTCTTCGGGAGCTGATCGGGACCGTCTGCAGCCGCGCGGAAGCGTACAGGGATACGATCATGCCCGGCTATACGCATCTGCAGCGCGCCCAGCCGATCACCTT
>CAMOZF010000140.1 GCA_946630765.1 uncultured Lachnospiraceae bacterium
CGAAAGCCCGCGGCGTAAAGACGCTCGCAATCGTCAATGTGGTCGGAAGCTCGATCGCCCGGGAGGCGGATTACGTTTTCTATACGCTTGCCGGTCCCGAGATCGCGGTTGCGACGACAAAGGCCTATTCCGCACAGCTGATTGCGATGTATCTTCTTGCGATGCAGTTTGCGTATGTGCGCGGCGTGCTTACGGAAGAAAAGCTTCTTGAGATGACGAAGGAGCTTCGGACGCTTCCGGAGAAGGCGGAGAAGCTGATCGCGGACGAAGAGCGCATCCAGTGGTTCGCGAGCAAATTCAGCAATGCCCGTGACATTTTCTTCATCGGACGCGGCATAGATTACGCGATCTGTCTTGAGGGAAGTCTCAAGATGAAGGAGATCTCCTATATTCACAGTGAAGCCTACGCGGCAGGGGAGCTGAAGCACGGGACGATCAGCCTCGTGGAGGACGGCATCCTGGTTGTCGGCGTTGTCACGCAGAATGACCTCTATGAAAAGACCGTCAGCAATCTCGTCGAGGTGAAGAGCCGGGGCGCATATCTCATGGGCATCACGGCGTACGGACATTACGAGATCGAGGATACGGTGGATTTCAATGTTTATATCCCGCGGACCGATCCGCATTTCTATGCATCCCTTGCAGTGATTCCACTGCAGCTGATGGGGTATTATGTTGCGGTAGCGAAGGGCCTGGACGTGGACAAGCCCAGGAATCTCGCGAAATCCGTGACCGTGGAATAAGGCTTGCTTGGCGTGGAACCGGCCGCCGGAGTTGATACCGGCGGCTTCTTCTTTCAGAAAGGGCGTTATGAGCGCATTTGTCGAACTGAAATCAGTCAGTAAAATATACAGGACGGGGGATGTGAAAATATCCGCCGTGGACCGGATGAGCTTTTCTCTGGAGAAGGGCGAATTCGTCGTGATTGTCGGGCCTTCCGGTGCCGGAAAGACGACGGTTCTGAACCTCCTCGGGGGCATGGACAGCCCCAGCTCCGGCCATATCTTTGTGGACGGGAACGATATCAGCTCACTGGACAGAAAGGGGCTGACCCGCTACAGAAGGGAGGAGATCGGCTTTGTCTTTCAGTTTTACAACCTTGTCCAGAACCTCACGGCCCTGGAAAATGTAGAGCTTGCCCTGGAGATCTGCCGGGACCATCTGGATGCTGAAACGGTGCTTCAGGAAGTCGGACTTCAGGATCGGACAGCGAATTTCCCTGCACAGCTTTCCGGCGGTGAACAGCAGCGGGTCTCGATCGCGCGTGCTCTGGCGAAAAATCCGAAGCTTCTTCTCTGCGACGAACCGACCGGCGCGCTGGATTACGAGACCGGAAAGGCGATTCTCGGCCTTCTGCAGAAAACCTGCCGGGACCGGGGAATGACCGTCATTGTCATCACGCATAATTCGGCCATTTCACAGATGGCGGATCGGGTCATTCACATCAGAAACGGACGCGTTTCCAGGGAGACGATGAATGAACATCCGCTCCCGGCGGAAGCCCTGGAGTGGTAATTAATATTTTTAGCAGGAACCGATTGTACAGATGAAGAAAACCCTTCGGCGGGAGCTGTTCCGGGAAATCCGGAAGAGCATGAACCGCTTCCTTTCCATCCTTTTTATATCGATGCTCGGCGTGGCATTCTTTACGGGCGTGCGCGCGTCGGAGCCGGATATGCGGCAGTCCATGGACGATATGGCGGATCAGGCCTCGTTCATGGATTTTCGCGTGCTGTGCTCCTATGGGCTGACCGAGGGTGATCTTACGGCCATCCGGGAAACGGAAGGGATCAGCTGCGCGGAAGGGGAGTATTCGGTGGATGTGCTGGAGTATTCCGGCGAAAAGCAGTCGGTGCTTCGCCTGATGTCGCTCCCTGAATCGGTCAATCAGCTCAGCCTGAAGGAGGGACGCTTCCCTGAAAAGCCCGGGGAATGCGTGATCGACGAGCAGCTGATAATCATTTCGGATTATCATATCGGGTCGGAGCTGCAGCTGAAGAGCGGCACCGCGGATCCGCTGTCGGATTCACTGAAGCATGACAGCTATACAGTCGTCGGAACCTGCACTTCCCCGTATTATCTAGACTTTGAACGGGGCTCGAGCACGATCGGAAACGGCGACGTGGCGGGCTATGTTTTCCTGCCGGCCTCGGAGTTCACATTGGAGGTCTATACCCAGATCTATGCCCGATCTGACGGGCTGACTCCGCTTCTCTACACCTCGGACGCCTATGAAACGCTTTCCGACGAAATCCGCGCCGGGATCGAAGAAATCGTTCCGGAGCGGAAGGAGATCCGGATGGAAGCGCTGGTCGGCGATGAAAGAAGGAGTCTTGAGGAAGGCTGGGAAGAATACGAGAAAGGCCGTGAGGAAGCGGACAAGGCATTTGAAGAGGCGGAAACAGAGCTTCAGGATGCAGAGACGAAGCTTTCCGACGGCGAAAAGGAACTGGAAAAGAACCGGAAGAAGCTGGAGGACGCGAAGAAGACGATAGAGGAGAATGAAGCGCTTCTTCTGGAACAGGAGAACAGTCTTGCGGCATCGGAAACCGCGCTCTCCGCAAGAGAAGCCTCGGTTTCGGCGCGTGAGCAGGCATATCAGCAGCAGCGGGATGCCTGGTCGCAGGCGAAAACCGCGCGTGACAGCAAGAAGCGTGAGGTCCGCACGAAAGAGCTCGAGATCAGCTTTACAGAGGCGCTTCAGGAGCGCGCGAAATCGCAGGAAGAGGAACTCGAAAATGCGCTTCCTGAAGAGCTTCCGGAAGGGGAGATCACGGATGCGCTGGAGCAGGGATCGGAAGAAATCGAAGCGGCGCTTGATACGGCTTATGAAGAGCGGCTGCAGACCCTTCGGACGGAGCTTTCGGCACTTCAGGCGGAGCTTTCGGCGCAGGAGCAGAATCTTCAGGCACATCCGCAGCCGGACAGCAGTCTTCAGATGAGCTTTCTCATGGAACGGATTGCCATCAGCACAGAGAGAACCCAGCTTCAGAACACGAGATCGCAGCTTCAGGATGGCCGAAAGCAGCTGGAACAGGGAAAGGCGGACTACGAGTCCGGACTTTCGGAATTCACTGAAGCGGCGGAAACGCTGAAAGAAAAACGGGAAGAGTATGAAAACGCGCTTTCCGAATATGAGACCGAAAAGGAAAAGACTGAAAAAGAACTCGACGACGCACTTCAGGAGCTTCAGGACGGCGAGGCGGAGCTTGCAAAGGTGAAAGAGCCGGAATGGTATGTACTCGGCCGCGAAACGGTTCCTTCCTATGTCGGTCTTTCCGAGGACGCCGCCAAAATCGGCGCGCTCGGAAAGGTGTTCCCGGTGATCTTTTTCCTGGTCGCGGCCCTGGTCAGTCTGACAACGATGACGCGGATGGTCGAGGAGCACCGCACAGAAATCGGTACGCTGAAGGCGCTCGGCTACAGTACCGGCGCGATTGCAGGAAAATATATTATCTATGCGCTTCTTGCGACGCTGACCGGCAGTGTCGCGGGATTTTTCCTCGGCGAAAAGATTCTGCCCTATGTAATCATCAGCGCCTATCAGATCCTCTACAGCAATCTTCAGGTTATGTCGATCCCTTACCGCGCGGGCGAGGGGATCGCAGCGACCATTTTTGCCTGTGTGTCTACGGTCGGCGCCGCGTATTTCTCCTGCGCATCGACCGTGAAAAAGGTTCCCGCGGAGCTCATGCGCCCGACAGCCCCCAAGAGCGGCAGAAAAATACTTCTCGAGCACATTACACCGCTGTGGCGGGTTCTGCGTTTCAGCCAGAAATCCGCACTTCGGAATCTTTTCAGATACAAAAAGCGTCTTTTCATGACGATCTTCGGCATCGGCGCCTGCATGGCACTGCTCCTTGTGGGCTTCGGCCTGCATGACTCGATCTATGTGGTTTCGGAGAAGCAGTTTGACGATCTGTGGCGCTATGACGGCAGCGTGACGCTCGATGCGGAGCGGAGCGACAAAGAATCCGCTGAACTGATCGATCATATGGAAGCGGAAGCCGGCATCAAAAGCCTGCTTCCCGCACAGACCCGGTCGCTGACGGGAATTTCGGGAAAAACCGAAAAGACGGTCAATATGATTGTCCCGTTGGATACGGCGGTCTTCCCGGAGTTTTTCTCCCTTCGGGACCGGCGCTCCGGAGAAGGGAAGGAACTGAGTGATGAAGGCGCGGTCATTACGGAGAAGCTTTCACGACAGCTCAATATCGGCGTCGGGGATACGCTCCGGCTAAGGGATGATGATCTGAGCACTTTCTCGGTAACGATCTCCGACATTACGGAGAATTACGTTTATCAGTACATCTATATGACGCCGGAATATTTTGCAAAAGTTTCCGGTCAGAATCCGAAGGAAAATGTCATTTTCTTCAGGTTTTCTGAGGATGCCGATCCGGAACAGATATCGGAAGATTTGTTAAAGGAAGACGCGGTTACAGGCCTCTCCCAGACGGAAGGCCTCAAGCGCACCATCAATGATATGCTCAGCAGTCTGAATCTGGTGATCTTCGTCCTGATTCTTTCTGCGGGCCTTCTGGCATTTGTCGTTCTTTACAATTTGAACAATATCAATATTACGGAGCGCGTCCGGGAGCTCGCTACCCTGCGTGTCCTGGGCTATTACGACGGCGAGACTGCGGTCTACGTCTACCGCGAAAATGTGTTCCTGACCATTCTCGGCATCATCGCGGGCGTCTTCATGGGAAAGGCGCTGCACAGCTTCACGATCCGGACTGTTGAGGTCGATCAGATCATGTTCGGGCGCGTGATCCACCCGATCAGCGTCCTCTGGTGCATCCTCCTGACCTTCCTTTTTGCCCTGATCGTCAACTTCATCATGTTCTTCCGCATCCGCAAAATCGACATGGTTGAATCTCTGAAGAGCATCGAATAGCCGGGGACGCGGGTGACGCGAGTGACGCGGCCATCCTGCGGACGCTGGTTTATCTTTTCCGGCGTGGTCTCCGCCCTTCGATTTTCTATGGGTTCCGGGTCCCTTCGGCAACTAAGAAACTCCGCCCAGACATTCTCAGCACTTTCGCGCGAAATGTCTGGGCGGAGTTTTTGGCCGAATCCCGGAACCCGAGAAAATCTGAAGGACTACGTAACACGCCTTAAAAGATGAACCTGCTCCTTTGGATGGCCGCTGTATATCTCAACCGAGCGGGCGTGAACGATGTTTTATAGATGTGGCACTGTTACAAGTCTGCGGTACACAGCCATTGGGGCAGGAATGTTGCCCATGCTCGCCGAGGGTAATTGCGTTTCCTCCTCCGGAGACTTGGTCGTCTCTCGGGAGAAAATGAATCTCACAGGCGAATTGAGCTAACCTCCCGCCGAGGGTAATTGCGTTTCCTCCTCCGGAGACTTGGTCGTCTCCGGAGAGGAAATGCAATCTCGCAGGCGGGGCCAAATATTGCCCCGATGGCGTGACTTGGATTATTTTGTCAGCTCCTGATAGATTTCGAGGACGCTCTT
>CAMOZF010000141.1 GCA_946630765.1 uncultured Lachnospiraceae bacterium
TTCATTATTGAGCCGGATCACGCTCATCGGCTCGATAAATACCGTGGAGCCGGTGCCGGATTCGTCGTGAATCATCCCGGACACCTGAGAGCGGTATTCGGACTTGACAGGAATACAGTAGCGGCCGTTCCGCATGGTGACGACATTGTCCCGAAGATACCCGCTGTTGCTGATCAGGATGGAATTCAGCTCCGTATGAATCCTGGAACTGACACTCTGCATTTTGCGGCGGATCTGATGAAGCTTCGGACTCGCGTCGTCGGCGATTTCTTCCTCGGACAGAATACAGCGGTCCAGCTCGTGCATGAGATTCTGCAGCGGCTCCAGTGTATCAAAATATCCGGTAAGGCAGTCCGGATTTTCTTCATCGTCATTTTTCTTACCGTAGCTCCGGACCCGCTGGGCCGTATGAAGAACCGCGGCGATATTCAGAAGCTCCACAATGCCGAGAGAAGACTGCACGCGAAGCCGGATCAGCGAGGCGCGGATGTCCCGCGCGCCGGAGCACGAAAGCGCGCCGAAACGCACGATGCGTCCGAGTGCTGCGGCCGTTTCCTCCTGCGCTTCCCGGATATCCGGAAGGCTGCCCGAGGGCACGAGCGCCTGCACCTTCTCCTTCCCGAGCGGCGTCAGCGCCTTCTCATAAAGCATCGCGATAATTTTGTCATATTCAAGTGTTTTTAATACTTTTTCATTCATAATAGCTGTATTAGTTCAGCTTCCCATTCGAAATGCTTCGCATTTCTCATGTAGGAGGTCAGGGCGGCTTTGCCTCCAGACCTCCTCCGGTAAAACTCACCCATATTTGTCCAATACACAGGTGTATTGTACGAAATATGGCTGCTTTTCCCGGGGAGCTGAACCTTAAAACAAATTATACAATAAAGAAAGGTCCTGCGCAAGCATCTTTACATTTGAATCAAGTTGGGATATACTGTAAAAGTATCGTCCATATGGCGCGGAGCGGCAGAAAACGGTGCAGCTCCGGCTTTTTACAAGCTTTTGAAGGTGAAAGGCGAATACTTTGGCAGAAGATCTGAAGGAGCGGGAAAAGCGCTTTATCCGGGAACGGATTGTCCCGCGGAAAAGATATAAAAAAGTTCTTGGAATTCTCGGTGCGGTGATCGGCTCCGCGCTTCTTTTCGGCGCCTCTTCGGGGGCGGTTTTCTATCTGATGCAGGAAAGCCTGAATAAAAATGAAGTGCCGGAAAGCCGGATTGAACCGATTATCATTGCAAGAGACGATGTGTCCCTGAGTCCGGAAAGCACCGCCTCTTCCGAGGAGAAGGAAAGCACGGCCAGGGAGACCGAAGCGGCTTCCTCCGCGGAAAGCGCCGCATCGGAAAGCGGTTCGGAGGAAAGCACGGATAATACAAACCCGGAAAGCACGGAAGAAGGCGGGGAAACCTCCGCTTCTGACGGGGAAAGCGGCGCATCACCTTCGGAGACGACGGCCGCCCCTGTCGAACCGACGGAGGAAACAGAAGCGCCGCTTCCGGACCTCAGAACCCGGGCGGAGATGATCCGAAACAGCCTTGTCAGCATTACCGTAAAAGAGAGCAGCGCAACCGACTGGTTTGCCTCCGCGATCCTGAAAACCCGGCAGCATCTCGGGGTCCTGATCGCCGAGAACTCCGAATACGTCCTTGTCCTTACAAAAGCCGCCGGCCTGAATGCCGAGGGCGCGCAGATTACGGTCAGTATCGGAGATACGGCCGTGGAAGCGGAGTATCAGCGCGGAGACAGCGAGACCGGCCTTTCGATTCTGCGGGTGGAGAAGGCACGGCTTGAAGGCGGTTATGAGCTTCTTCCGCTTGGAAATTCCTTTAATCTCACGTCTTCGGATCCTGTGTGGTTCTACGGCCTGACGGACGGCAACGGCAGCGGGCTCAACGAGGGCATGATCACCTATCTGGAGGGGCACCGGCCGGTCACAGACGGCTATCTTCAGCTGATTATGACCGGAATGCTGCATTTCCCCGGAGAAACCGGGATCCTTCTGAATATGGACAATGAGCTGGTCGGGCTTGTGTCCGATGAGAGCTGCCAGCAGGGCGTTTCCATTACGGCCTGGGGCATCAGCCCCCTGAAATACCTTCTTGAGGACATGTGCTCCTCGCAGGGGACGGCATATCTCGGGATCCGCTGCGTGGATGTAACGGCGGAGGATGCGGAGGTGCTGGGGGTTCCTTCCGGCCTCTATATTCAGGAGATTGCGGAGAACAGTCCGGCCTACCTTGCCGGCCTCCTCCCCGGAGACCGTGTGATCAAGGTCGATGCCGGCGCGGTCAACACGAATCACGTTCTGCAGGTCTGGATGGACAAGCTGGAGCCGGGAACGGAGATTGCCATCGGTATAGAACGGCGCGGACCGGAGGGCTACGAGCCGCTGGAAATCCTGGTTACGCCCGGGGAAAGAAGATAAAAACAGAAAGAGAAATTTATGCTTTACATCAAAGACATTCACGAGGGTCAGCATATTTCGCAGATCCTTCTGTGCAGACAGAAAGTGACCGGCACCACGAAGTCCGGGCGAACCTATTATTCCCTGAAGCTGCAGGATAAGACGGGGCAGCTGGACGGAAAGGTCTGGGATCTGACGAACAGCATCGAGCATTTCGAGGCCAGCGACTTCATCCTGGCGGAGGGCGACGTCATCAACTACAACGGCGCGCCCCAGCTCAATATCCGCCGCATCCGGAAAGCGGAGGAAGGCGAATACGACCCCAAGGAATTCATACCGAGCACCGAACAGGACATTGAGAAAATGTACGAGGAGCTTCTTTGGCTGATCAACAAGGTGGAGCACCCGCGTCTTCATGAGCTTCTGGAGTCGTTTTTTGTCAAGGACACCGTTTTTATCAGCGAATTCAAGATGCATTCGGCCGCAAAAGCCGTGCACCACGGGTTCCTCGGCGGCCTTCTGCAGCACACCCTTCGTGTCGCGCAGACCTGCTATTTCTTCAGCCTGCAGTACCGGATGCTGAATCGGGACCTGCTGCTGACGGCGGCGATTTTCCACGACATTGGCAAGATGCGGGAGCTTTCGGATTTCCCGGAAAACGACTACACCGATGAAGGACAGCTTCTCGGACATATCGTCATCGGCTACGAAATGGTGAAAACCAGAATGCAGGAGCTGGGCGGATTTTCCGACAAGCTCCAGACGGAGCTTTTGCACTGCATCCTTGCGCACCAGGGGCAGCTCGAATTCGGCTCCCCCAAGAAGCCTTCGCTGATGGAGGCCCTGGCCCTGTACTATGCCGATGATGCCGACGCGAAGCTGCAGATTATGACCGAGGAATTCAGCCGCACCGCTTCTACGGATTTCCTGGGCGTCAACCGCTTCCTCGGTACCAATATCCGCAAGACTTCCAGAGAATGATCAGGCTATTTTTCGGAGAGCGTTTATGAATAAAAATGACAGACTGACCGTCCGCGTGACGGATCTTACCACAGATGGGGAGGGCATCGGAAGAGCCGGTGCCTTCCCCTTATTTATCAAGGATACCATGCCCGGCGATCTGGTAGAAGTGGTTGTCACCAAGATCAAGAAAAATTACGGCTACGGCAAGGCACTGGAGATCCTGGAAGCCTCGCCTGACCGCATCGCGATGGCCTGTCCGATCGCCCGCCGCTGCGGCGGCTGTCAGATCCAGGAGATGGACTATCCGGCCCAGCTTCGCTTCAAGACGCAAAAGGTCATGAACAATCTGCAGCGGATCGGCGGCTTCCCGGTGCGCCTTCTTCAGGATGGCGAAATCCCGGAGAGCAGCAGGGAGGATGCGATCCCGGTCTATCCCTGCATCGGGCTTTCGGATCCCTGGCGCTACAGAAATAAGGCCCAGGTGCCTTTCGGAAAGGACAGGGAAGGCCATCTGGTCTCGGGTTTTTTTGCCGGCAGAACACATGAGATCATCCCCTCGGAGGACTGCCTTCTGACGCCGCCGGAATTCGCGCAGATTATTCATTTGATCCGCAAATGGATGCTGGAATATCACATTGAACCCTATAACGAACTGGACGGCTCCGGAATCCTTCGCCATGTGCTCATGAGAAAGGGCTTTCACAGCGGGGAAATCCTGGTCTGCCTGATCATTAACGCGGAGAAAATTCCGCATACCGAGGCGCTTTCGGAAGCACTTTCCGGAAGCATCGACGGCTTTAAGACCCTCTCCCTGAATATCAACAAAACCCGCGGAAATACGATCCTCGGCACCGTGACGAAGCATCTCTACGGCCCCGGCTTCATCGAGGACAGCCTCTCTGGCGTGAACTTCAGGATTTCTCCGCAGAGCTTCTATCAGGTGAATCCGGTCCAGACAGAAGTCCTTTACAGTAAAGCACTCGAATTCGCCAGTCTCACAGGCAAAGAAACCGTCTGGGATCTGTACTGCGGCATCGGAACGATTTCCCTGTTTCTTGCGCAGAAGGCCCGGAAGGTCTACGGCGTGGAAATCGTCCCGCAGGCCATCGAGGACGCCCGGATCAACGCGAAGCTCAATGGCTTTGACAATACGGAGTTCTTCGTCGGAAAGGCCGAGGAGGTTCTTCCTGCCTGGGTATCGCAGCATCCGGATGAAACGATCGACGTTGTAACCGTGGATCCCCCCAGAAAAGGCTGCGACGAGAAATGCCTTGAGACCATCGGGAAAATGCAGCCGGAGCGCGTGGTGTACGTTTCCTGCGACTCGGCGACGCTTGCCCGGGATCTGAAGATCCTCACCGGATACGGCTACCGGGTGGAAAAGGTGCAGCCCGTGGACCAGTTCTGTCAGACCGTGGAGGTGGAAACGGTTGTTCTCTTGTCCAAACTGCAAAGAGCGAAACATCATATCATTGTTCGGTTCGATCTGGAGGAAGCGGATCTGACTGCGGCTGAAACAAAAGCAACCTATGATGAGATTCGTAACTGGATACAGGAATATTATGGATTCCATGTGACCAATCTGAATATCGCAAAAACGAAAAAGAAGTGCGGGTTTACGCTTCGGGAGAATCACAACCTGCCCAAAAGTGAAAACAGCCGGTCGCCTGGGACAACAAAGGAGAAGGAAGAGGCGATTATGGATGCGTTCAGACATTTCGGAATGATCGGAACGGAATTGAATGAGTAGATCAGACATTTGCTATGGCAAAATGCCGATTTCCCATGGCATAAAAAACCGACTCAGAGAACATTGCTTACGTCATTATTTCCTGAACATGATACGCGATTTTCCCGGCGATCCGCGATATCCCTGCCAGAAAGAAAACAGCGGAGAATGCATACAGCATCCTGTCCCAGAAAACATTGAGAACAACCACACATGCAAGTACTGAAAGCGTCACCACGATCGATTTGATCGTAAGGCGCTTTCTTTCTGCTTCCAGGTATGATTTATTCGGATGCAGGACGAGCGGGACAAGCAGTAAAAGAAGCGCGCCGATCCCAAGCAGGATCCAGAGCAGGATATAATGATCCTTTATAAAAACAGCTG
>CAMOZF010000142.1 GCA_946630765.1 uncultured Lachnospiraceae bacterium
TGCCTTCATCGATCACCGTCGGAGGCAGCACCTGATGTCCGCCGTACATCATATCGAAATCCTTCTGATAATGTTTGAAGTGAAGCAGATTCTGCAGGTAAGTCTCTACCGGAAGGGAGTTCCCGAAGCCGAGAAGCGTATTTCCGTTGCAGCAGTCGCCGGTGTAGGCGATGCGGCGTTCCTTATCGATAAAGGCCACGGAACCCGTCGAATGTCCGCCGACCCATACGACATCGATCGTCCGATCACCGAGGTCGAGAAGGTCGCCGTCGTAAAGAGGATAGGTTAGCACCGGCGCGAAAGGAACCATATCCGAAAGCTCCATTTTCCCGGCAATCTCCGGGAAGGCTTCTTCCTTCGCATGGGCGAGCATTGCTTCCTGCGGCGGCAGCTTCGAATCCAGGTAATTCGCGATATCCAGATGGTGCATATAGCAGCTTCCGAACTCAACATTTCCCGCCACATGGTCCAGGTGGAAATGGGTCAGCACAAGCTTTACAGGCTTGTCGCTCAGGGTTTCACAGAAAGCCTTCAGGCTTCCGTAGCCGTACATGGTATCAATCAGCAGTGCGCAGTCCCTGCCTTCAACAAGATAGCAGTATACATGCTCCCGATCGGTAAATGCATATTCGATCATCCAGGACCTCTTTGCGATCTCCGTCGCTTTAAAATAATTCACCTCTGACATATCTGAAATTCTCCTCTCTTCATGAAGCAGTGAATGATAGATGACTGTCAAATGAACGGAACAATGATTCTCTACCCGTACCGCCCATATGATTTACAGGCTTATCTTATCATACTGACTTATGCTGCGCCATCATAAAAATCAACTTTAAAGTTCTTATACTTCCACTTTCTCTTTTCGATGGCCAAGCTGTTTTTGGGCCTTTTTCGGGTATTACATTCTTGACATTCGGGATTTTACCGGGTATAATGCATGTATCAGGAGGTGATAACCATGACTGTAGAAGAAATGCGTAAGCTGAAAAAAGACCGCAGCCTCACAAATGCTCAGATCGCAGAAATGGCTGGTCTCCCGCTTCGGACAGTGCAGAAGGTGTTTTCGGGAGAGACAGAGCATCCGCGCTACGATACGCTGACAGCGCTTCAGACGGCCTTCTCAGCGCTGGATATCAGGATTCTGGAGGAGGATACGCCCCTCCCCTGGTATCATTCGGAAACGCCGGAAACCCGGAAAAGCTATTACAATTACCGGCCGATGCAGGTCCAGATGGTTTCCGAGCCCGCCTGGAATTACGGCACTTCGGCCCTGCAGAATCCCGGCCCTTTCACGATCGACGACTATCACAATCTTCCGGACGGGGAGCGCGCGGAGCTGATCGACGGCCAGCTGATCTACATGGAGACCCCGAGCCGCATCCATCAGCTCATCGCCGGGGAGATTCATCGCCAGATCGCAAACTTTATCTACGACAATGACGGGGACTGCATGCCCGGCATTGCGCCGATGGGCGTCCAGCTCGACTGTGACGAGAAGACCATGGTTGAGCCCGATGTCCTTGTGGTCTGCGATCCGGAGAAGGTCAAAGGGCGTGATGTCTACGGTGCACCGGACTTTGTGCTGGAAGTCCTCTCCCCCTCCACATCCAAGAAGGACTACTACACCAAAAGCGAGAAGTATCGTCTCGCGGGCGTCCGGGAATACTGGATCCTGGATCCCCTCGCAGGCGTTCTGGATGTACGTCCCTACGGCTTTTCAGAGGATCCGGTCTTCTATGATATGACAGAACCTGTCCCGCTTCGGATCTGCGGCGGCAAACTGAAGATCGATTTTAAAAGAATTCTTCCGTGGATCGCGGAGCACCGGCAGATCATTGGGAAAGATTCTTCCCTTCCCGGCATCTATCCCCCGCCTTCGAACAGATTCGTCTGAAACCCGCCTGCACTCACAAAAGGAGACCGTCCGCACAGACGGTCTCCTTCAGGATTACTGGTTATGAATACGTATTTTTGCTCAGGGCAGTACCGTCAGCCCTTCACGCCGCCGACCGAGATACCCTTGACGAAGTATTTCTGGAAGAAGGGGTAAGCGATCAGGATCGGCAGGATACCCACAAAGGCGATCGCCATACGGACGGTGGTCGTCGGCATCGAACGGGTGTCAAGCGTGACGCCCATCTTCGCTGCTTCAGAGGCGAGGAACTGGACCTGGTTCGCGATCTGGTTCAGGATCAGCTGAATCGTGTAGTAACGCGAGCCGTCACGGGGTGAGAGATAGTACAGACCGTTCTGCCAGTCATTCCAGTAGCCGATCGCGGTCATGATGCCGATCGTTGCAAGGATCGGAACCGACAGCGGCAGCAGAATCTTCCAGAAGACGCGGAACTCGGACGCGCCGTCGATACGGGCAGCCTCCAGAATCTCGCCGGAAATGTTGTTCCGGAAATAGTTGCTGATCAGGATGACATTGAACGCATTCATGATGAAATTCGGCATGATCAGCGCCAGGAAGGAATCCTTCACGTTGATGATATTGGTGTAGACAAAATACTGCGCAACGATACCGCCGTTGAAGAGCATCGAAATGATGAGCATCAGCATGATCACTCTGCCGCCGGGAAGCCCCTTGACCGTAATTCCGTAGCCGAACATCGCGGTCACGATCAGGGAAACCACCGTACCGATCGCCGTAACGATAATCGTATTCAGATATCCGCGGCCGACCGTTGACCAGGAATTAACAATGTAACGATATGCCTCAATGCTCAGCTTCGAGGGCGTGTAGGAGAAACCCTCTGCGAGCGCCGTAGCATTATCTGTAAAGGATCCGATCAGAAGGAGGATGATCGGCAGAATCGCAACGACTGCCATGATTGTCAGAATCACATTGGCAAAAACCTTCATTCCTTTTCCCTGTACCATTTTCTTATCCCCCTTTCCTTAGAATAACGAGTCTTCCGGCTGGATCTTCCGGATGAGCGCGTTCGCCGAGATCAGTGTAATCGCACCGGCAACGGACTGGAAGACGGATGCCGCAGACGACATCGAGTAGTCGTTATTGTTCATCAGCGCATTGAAGACGAAGACGTCGATGGTCTGTGTCGTCGGATAAAGCATGCCCTGGTTTCTCGGCACCTGATAGAACAAACCGAAGTTGGAACCGAAGATGCGGCCGAGGCTCAGAATGAACAGGGTGATGATCGTCGGCTTCAGCAGAGGAAGCGTGATATTCTTGATCTGCTGCCACTTGGTCGCGCCGTCGAGTGTGGCTGCCTCGTAGTAGTCCGTGCTGATGCCGATGATCGAAGAATAGTAGATAACCGTCGTGAATCCGATCGACTGCCACATATTGACAAAGGTCAGAATAAACGGCCAGTACTTCGCGTTGGTATACCAGGAAATCGGTGCTTTTCCGAGCTTCGCCAGGATGCTGTTGTTCACAAGACCGGTATCCGGCGCGAGGAATGAATACACGAGGTAGTTAATAATAACGAAGCTCATCAGATTCGGGATCAGGATCAGCGTCTGATAGGCTTTCAGGGCGCCCTTACTGGTAATCTCATTCATCAGAATGGCGGTTGTCACACCCATCACGATGCCGAGAATAATGAACACCACGTTGTACAGAATCGTGTTCCGGATCATGCGGAATGCATTTCCTGACGCGAACAGGAACTTGAAGTTGTCAAGGCCCGCCCAGTCGCTTAACAGGATACCTTTCCGGAAGTCCAGCTTCTTGAACGCGATGATGATGCCGAACATCGGCAGATAGTTATTGATGATCAGATACACAAGTCCCGGCAGAATCATGGCATAGATCGGCAGGAAATGCGCTATTCTGATCTTTTTCTTCTTCGTTTTCGCGTTCTTCCCCTCCTCTTTCTCACTGGTGAAGTATTCACGTTTTTGATGCTCTCATTGTACCCCCGGAGCATTGTAATTCCCATACCGCGAATCCGCCTCAAAGCTGTTAAAAATCCACCTGCGCCCGGTCTCCGCCTGCGGGATGCTGAAACTCGCCTGCGGCACTGAACTCGTCTGCGGCACTGAACTCGCCTGCGGCGCTGAACTCGCCTGCGTGATGGGGTGTCTTCTTCAGTGTAGGTCCCAATACACTTCAGAAGACACCCCATTACCCTCGGCTCGGATGAATCGATAACTGCAAGTCTCAGTATGAGCCCACGTCCGCAGGCTCGAAGGTTTTCCGGATCGGATTGCTGCAGGATCTAAGGTATTGCGGTCGGAAAAGTGCTGGAGATACCGCGGAATCTGGCATCAAAAAGCCTTCCCAAAAAGGGAAGGCTTTTTGTGTGTATATGATGTAATGAAAAACTGTTACTGTGCAGCAACCCAGGCGTCGAGTTCCTTCTGGTTCTCGGCGATGATCTCGTTGATGCCGGCGGTCTCGAGGTCCTTGATGAACTGATCGAGAACACCGTCTACATCATCCACAACGCCGCACTCGAGAGAGGTACGATAGGTGGAGATGACATCATTGACTGCCGCGTACTGGGTCTTGACAACATCCGGGTTGAATGCATAGCCGTAGAACTTGGAGCTGTTTTCAGGAGTAACATCGTTGTTGAATGCTTCCAGCTGATCCTTGTAATCTACAGGAGCATCTTCCCAGACAGCCTTTGCTGCAACATTACCGTACAGGCCGAACCACTGATGGAAGCCGCAGGTCTGGGGCGATTCACCGGTAACGAAACCGAAGCGTCCGTCTTCGAGCACCTGGTAATCCAGGTCCTTAACGCCGTAGTACATCAGGTTGATGAAATCTTCATTGGTCCACATCAGGTTCATCACCTTCATGGCTGCTTCAGGATTCTGGCAGGTGTAGGGAATCGACCAGGTCTGCTGTGCAATATCGCCGGTAACAACGATGTGGGGTCTGGTGTTCAGGCCAACCATGTCGAGGCCGTTTGCAATCGCCTGTCCGTCGACCATGTTCAGTTCTGTCTTAATGAAGTAACCTGCGCCGGTGCCGGCGGTAACAGACGCCTGACCGGAATCGTTATTGGTAGCTGCATCTGCATTGAAATATCCTGCCTGATACCATTCATGCATGGTCTTGCAGTAATTTCTGTATTCATCAGTAGCAAAAATGTTGACAATCTCACTGGACTGGTTGGGGCCGACACCGAGGATGCCGCCGCAGGCAACGTCAGCGCCAAGATAGTCGACGATGAACATGTTTTCAAAGTTCGCAACAGCGTTGCCGCCGCCCGAAAGGTGAATCAGGTGCTTGTCGGTTTTGTCCTTTGCCGCTGCAAGGAACTCACCGAGATCTTCCATCGTCAGATCATCTAATTTCGTCCAGCCCGCAGCGTCTACAACTTCCTTGTCGATGCAGAGGCCGTTAATCGAACCATACTTTTCAATAGAGGGTACGCCGTAGGTCTTGCCTCCGACTACGCCGCCCGGAAGCGCCTTGGCAGCTGCTTCTGCGGTAGGCTTTCCGGCACCTGCAAGAAGGTCGTCCAGTTCAAGAAGCATGTTCTTGTTGA
>CAMOZF010000143.1 GCA_946630765.1 uncultured Lachnospiraceae bacterium
GATCGCGATGTGTCCGGTCTTCGGCAGACGGTTCCAGAAGCGCCACAGGAAGTGACGGGCCTTTTCGTGGGGCTCGGGGCTCGCGATCGGATGAACGACGTAGCCGCGCGGGTCGAGAGCGCCGGCGATCCGCTTGATATTGCCGCCTTTTCCCGCGGCATCCCAGCCTTCGTAGGCGATAATGACCGGGATCTTCCTGCGGTAGAGCTCGTTATGCAGGTCGCGAAGCTCGTCCTGAAGCTTGTCGAGCTCTTCGCGGTATTCCTGCTCGGTGACGGTCTTGTCCTTTAAGGAGACCTCCGAAAGCTCGGGCATTTCTTTGAGCGGGAAGGTGTTCTGAAGGATCGGGACCGCAAGGGCCTGATTCTTCAGCGCGGTGTCGATGCCCTGATTCAGGAATTCCAGCACCTGAAGCTCCGCCCATTTCTTGTCCTTGGCGTCGATAATGTACCAGGGCGAGGTGGAGCGGTTCGTGTCGGAGAGATAGCGGTCATAGCGCTTCTCGTATTCGTCGTAGTGATGATTCTGCTTCTCGTCCTCGTGGCTCACGCGCCAGCTCGTATTCTTGTCCGAAAGCAGCGCCTTGAGACGCTTTTTCTGCTCCTTCCGGTCGATTTCGAAGAAAAACTTCATCACGAGATAGCCGTTGTCGGTCAGAGAGCGCTCGGTCGTGTTGATGCTGCGGATCCGCTTCTCGTAATCCTTTTCCGACAGCTCGCCGCTTGAGAGGCCGCTGATGATTTCCTCCATCCAGTAGCCGTCGAAGAATTCAAATTTCCCGGCCTCCGGAATCTCCATCATATAACGCCAGAGGAAGGGGTAGCGCTTTTCCTCCGCGGTGGGCGGCGCCATGGTCTTGACCCGGAAGAAACGCGGGTCGATATTTTTGATGACGCGGCCGATGACACTGCCTTTCCCGGCGGCGCCCCAGCCTTCGAAGATGACCATGACCGGAAGCTTCGCTTCCTTGATCCGGGTCTGGAAGCCGGCCAGTGTTTCCTGCTCCTTTTTCAGCGCGGCCCGAAGATGCTGGTCGTCCGGTTTCGCGGCCTTTACAAAATCTTTTAACATCGGTTCAGTCCCCCTGTTTAAAATCAGTAAGTAATACTGTGAATGATTCACAAACAATGAAACGGTTCTGTAAATATTTATAGCGATTATTTCCTGCGCTGTCAAGAGAAAGCTGTATAAAATCCTGTATTTTTACGGGATAGATCTTGAAAAATCCGGCATTTTGTTTATAATCAGTTACAGATCATGAAAACAGCCGTGCCGGCGGCTTTTCCGGGCGGCCGAAGGGAGCCTTCACATGTTCGGACGAAGAAAGAAATATCCCGATATCGTCTATGATCCGGAGCGTATGCGTCCGGTTCTTCTGTCCAGCATCTGCACCGGCGAAAAAACGGCGGGCTTCAGGGACAGGGAGAGCGGACACTTTACGGGCGTCTGCCTGATCCGGGACGAAAAGGACCTGCAGAAGTTCAAAAAGGATTTCGGCATCACGGAGGAAATCCGGCAGGAATACTGAGAACGCAAGCGACGCTTGCACACAGCGCGCGTTTCCTGTGCTATAATGTGATTCGTTAAAGATTCAGCTGCCTGATCAGGCGGTTTTGATCAACATACAGGAGGTTATTCACAATGGAAGAGTTTGGAGTATTTGTAGTTTTACTGATCCTTCTCATCTGGTTCCTCGTGCTGATCTGCATTGCGGTCGGTGTCGCCATGTATATTCTGCGGGCACTGGCGTACAGAAAAGCGATGCGGCTTCTGCATTACAGGAAGAGCTGGATGGCCTGGATTCCCTTTGCGCAGCATTATGCACTTGCGGACGCCGCGAGTGAAGGCGCACCGACGATGAAGCTTTTCAACGCGGACTGCCCGGTGTGGTTCTTCAAGTTCTGGTTCCTGATGAGCTATGCGCTTTCGGTCTTCCCCTTTGGCGGCGCAATTGCCGGCTTTATCTACCGGCTGTTCTTCCAGGGCAGCGTTTTCAGAACGGCCTATGCGAAGATAGAAAACCGGAGCCTCGGCAGCAGAACGGCGATCGGCTTCTTCTCCACGATTATCGAGCTGATTCCGATCATCAAGTTCCTGAGCTATAACAGTCCCGCGGAGCCTGAAAAGGCAGTGACGGCACCCACATATGCGCGGCCGGTCACCCCGTCGGAAGCGGTTACCGGACAGGCGCCCGCAGCGCCCGTTTATCAGCCGCCGGTTCCCGCACAGCCGCCGGTACCTTACCAGGCGCCCGCAGCTGAAGCACCGGTTTCTGCGCCTGCGGCACCCGCTTTGGAGAGCACAGCGGCTGCTGCCCCGGAAGCAGTACAGGAAGCTGCTTCGGCAGTTTCGGAAGCAGCGGAAACGGTTTCGGAAGCTGCTGAGGAAGGTTCGGCAGAAAAACCCGAAGCTGCAGCGGAAAATCCTGAAATTCAGGAATAATGCGCTTGACAGCAGGGAGAAGTCTGCTATACTGAACTTAAATACAATATATTCCATGGCATGACAGAGTAGGAGCTTATGTGTGAAATAGTGCCGGAAAGACGGGGAGTTGCTTTTCGGACGAAATGATTCCTTCTTCAGTGAATCTGCAGTATAAGTTCCGCATCCCGCTGTCGCATAGCAGGGCAGAGTGGATCCTTTCTTCTATGCGGCATCTCTATTTACGGAGCTGTCACATGGAGGAAAGGATTTTTTATGAAGCAGGACAGAAGTCTTTTTCAGACACCCTTTCATGGGCGCTACTGGGTGCTGGCCGCAAAGGAATTCGCATCGGTCCGCGTTCTTGTGATCGCCGCGATGCTGACGGCGCTTCGGATCGCGGTGAAGGCAATTTCAATCCCGGTGGGGCCGCAGCTGAATGTCACCTTCGGCTTTCTCGTGAATTCGGTGGCCTCGATGATTTACGGGCCGGTCGTCGCGATTGTCACTTCAGCCGTGAGCGACACGCTCGGCGCGATCCTTTTTCCCTCAGGTCCCTACTTTTTCCCCTTTATTTTCGTAGAGATCGCGGGTGGACTGATCTTTGCCCTTTTCTATTACCGGGCGAAGATGACGACGCTTCGGATCATTCTTGGCAGGTTTTTTGTGACGCTTGTCTGCAACCTGATCCTGAACCCGATCATTCTGTTTTACTATTATCAGCTGATCCTCGGGAAATCCTACACCCTGTACACGCTGCCCCGGGTCATCAAGAACCTGGTCCTGTTTCCGGCGGAATCCGTGGTCCTCGTGATCCTTTTCAACGCGATCCTGCCGGTCACGAACCGTTTCCAGCTGACCTACACCGGGAAGACGAAGCTTGAGCTTCAGAAGAAGGATATTATTCTTCTTGTTATCATGACGGTGATCTCGGCCGCGGCGATCGCGGGCTGGCTGATTTACCAGGCGCATAAGGCCTAAGATACCGTATCATATTTTCTGAATAGCACATCTTCTGCGAAGGACATTTTCCGATTGTCAAAACGCAGGGGATGTGCTATAATTTTCTACTATGATTGGGGTTATATGCCCGTAGTTGAAGGAGACAAAGGAATGTTTCGGAGCAAACCGTTTACAGTTGCGTTTTCAATCCTTTCGGTACTGATTGTTGCACTGATTGTATTATTTTTGTATCTGGTTTTCGGAAAAGGAAAAGACCTTCTCATGCCCGTCGAAGGGCAGCAGCCGATCGACACGGTGCAGGCCGAGGTGACGGACGCCGCAGTGACGGATCCGGGGCCGGCCACGGTCGAGCCGGACACGGAAACCTTTGAGGAAACAACGGCTGAAACGACAACCGAAGCGCCGACGGAGCCTCTCGATACTTCCGTCCGCGCGCTTCATTCCGATGAACCGCACGAGTACCCGATTGTCGGGGAAGACATCAGGGAAGACGGGACGGTCACGATCATAAAGTCCGGCGACAATGGCGAGGGCATTGTTTTCCACGCGGTACCGGCCTTTGACGCGGCGGATACCCCCGGAAATGTCACGAATTACAGCGGCACCTTTGTCGTCATGGGGAAGCAGTACATTCTCGACAACGGCTCACCTTTCCTGATGTACAAAACCCTTGACGGATACTATGTGACGAGCAGCGAAGCCTATATCCATTTCGACGCGATTAAACGGACGATTTCCGCAAACAACGCGAAGATCGCGGACTATGGCAAGAACGAAGGCGAGGAAATCGTGATCCGCATCCACCACGAGGACGGATCGCATCTCGCGTTCTCGGTCTACAATTACAGCCCGGCGTCCGGGGAGCTTCTGCCGGCGCTTGAGAATGTTGTCGCCGTCTATACCGACAACGGCGTCGCGAATTTCGAATACCATTATTCGGACGGCGAGATTCACCACGGAACGATCGCCTTTGAGGGCGTGACCGGACAGGAATACAGCCACCGCGTGGATCTGAACTTCGACACGCCGTTCAGCTTCAGAAACAGTGAAAGAAACGAAGTCGTACTGCATAACTGATGATGACAGATAAGAACCAGAAAGAGCTTGAACTCCAGAGAGAATATATCGCGAAGATGCGCGATATTACGGAAAAACGCGCGGAGTCGCTCGGAAGAAAACTGAAATTTCATATTGAAACCCTCGGCTGCCAGATGAACGCCAAGGATTCCGAAAAGCTTGCGGGAATTCTCCGGGAGATCGGCTACGAGTCTGTGGAGAAGGAAGATTGGGCGGATTTTGTCCTCTACAACACCTGTACCGTCCGGGAGAACGCGAACCAGCGGATTTACGGGCGTCTCGGAGCGCTGCAGTCCCTGAAAAAGCGCGTGAACCCCGGGCTTCGGATCGCGATCTGCGGCTGCATGATGCAGGAGCCGGACGAAGTCCAGGCCATCCGCGAAAAGTACGGATTTGTGAATCTTGTCTTCGGCACGCATAATATCTTCAAGCTTGCGGAGCTGATGTACCGTATGGAAACAGAAGACGGGATGGTGATCGACGTCTGGGAGGGCACTGACGAGATCGTTGAGGATCTTCCGGCCGTCCGCAAATACCCCTTCAAATCCGGCGTCAACATTATGTACGGCTGCAACAATTTCTGCACCTACTGCATCGTGCCCTATGTGCGCGGGCGGGAGCGGAGCCGCGAAATGGACGACATCCTTTCGGAGATCCGGCGCCTGAGCGCCGACGGCGTGAAGGAGATCATGCTTCTCGGGCAGAATGTCAACTCCTACGGGAAGACCCTGGAAACGCCCGTGAGCTTCGCAAAGCTCCTGTCGGAGGTCGCGAAGATCGAGGGCATCGAAAGGATCCGCTTCATTACCTCCCACCCGAAGGACCTTTCGGATGATCTGATCGAGGTCATGAAATCGTCTGAGAAGA
>CAMOZF010000144.1 GCA_946630765.1 uncultured Lachnospiraceae bacterium
TGCGTGAAGCGCGCCGGAAGGTTGTTGCGGGCGCAGCGCGGATTCCCGAGCGCGATCCGGAAGCGGTCGGCGCGATTTCAGAAGGCCTGATCCTTGCCGGAATCGCCATGGCATTTGCCGAGATCTCAAGACCGGCTTCGGGGCTGGAGCACTATTTCTCGCATCTCTGGGAAATGATGGCGCTCGAACGGGGCAAGCCCTATGACCTTCACGGCATCCAGGTCGGCGTCGGAACGATGCTGACGCTGAAGCTGTATCAGCACATCAGAAAGCTTCAGCCGAGCCGCGAAAAGGCGGAAGCGCATATGGCGGCCTTCTCGCCGGCAGCCTGGGAAGAAGAAGTCCACCGTGTCTTCGGAAAGACGGCGGACGAGGTGCTGGAGATTGAAAAGACCGCCCACAAAAATGACCCCGCAGGCCATGCAGTCCGGCTGACAAGAATCCTTGAGAACTGGGAAGAAATTCAGAAAATCATCGATGAGGAGCTGCCGGATCCGCTGTGGATTCAGCAGATGATGCAGAAGATCGGAGAGCCGGTGCGGCCTTCGGATCTTGAGATTTCTCTTGCGGACACGCTGGATGCATTTACCTCCTCCCGTGACATCCGAAACAAGTATCTCACCTCCACACTTCTGTGGGATCTCGGAGAAATCGACGAATTCCGCGCGATTCTCGAAAAAGAAGCGGAAATCCTTCTGTGAGGGATTTCCGCCTGCGTCGGAAGTTATACATATTTACGAAGGACCGCGTACAGGCGGCCCTTTTTTGATGTGCCGGAGATGCCGCAGTAGATGGCTTTTCCGAAGCCGCGCACTGTGAGAATGTCGCCTTCTTTGGGCCTTGCGGAGAGAGAATCGATCACACGGCCATTCAGAAAGACCCGCTGTTCCTTAAAAAGCCGCTCCACGTGGGAGCGTGAAATCCCCGTCAGGCCCGCGACAATCGAATCCAGCCGCTCGGAGGCGATATTGACGGCGACTTCCTGAAACTCGGGCTGAAGAGCCGGAAGATCTGAAGGGCAGCGCCGGACAAAGACGTCGGTATGGCGGATCTTCAGGAGATTTTCGCAGAGGAAATCCGCTGTTTTCTCGAGGCAGATCAGGTAGGCAGTGTTCCCCCGGACCAGAATGTCCCCGGTGAGGCTCCGGTCGATCTGGAGGCTCATGATTGCGCCGAGAATGTCCCGGTGGGAAAGCGGCTCGGCATAGCGTTCGCTTCTTGGCGTGATCGACAGCACAGCAAGCGGAAGCTCCGGCGGGTAGCCGAGCTCGTCCTCCGACCCGAAAACCGCGATGCGGCGTTCCGCGCCCTCATAGCCGCCGTCGAGCCGGTAGCGGCCGAAGCCGAACTCGCGGACGCTCCGCATCAGAAGATCCTGCTCCGGCAGCGACAGAAAGCCGGAAAAGCTATAGATGCCGGACTGCTCCGCCCGGTCCGAAAGATCCTGAAGATGCCGCATCAGGATCCGTTCTTCATCAGTCATTTGAAAAACCTCTTGTCATATCAGTGCACATCGCGCATGGCTTCGGCGATCCTTTCCGAGAGCGCCTTCAGCACCGCCGGTTCCACCTTGACGACGGCCCGGTCGTAGGTCACAAGGCCGTTGATCTCATCCTCGATGTCCGACAGCTGTGTATAGATGTCCGCGCACAGCCCCAGCGGAATGGCCGCGATGACGTCCCGCTCAAAGAGTGTCTGAAGATCCGCCATCAGTGCCTCTTTACTCGCATGCCCCTTATAGCCGTAGCTTTTCTGCGGGTTGAAAAGATGCCCCGGCACTTCAAGCGTATAGCCGCCAAATTCGGAGAGAATGTACGGCCTGTCGCTTTTTACGGGCTTTGCGGGCTTGAAATACACATGTCTGCTCTCGACGTCGGTCTTCAGATCTTTTCCGTGATACCAGCCGGAGGCGGTGTCGATGATTCTCGAGTCATCCAGCGCCTTCAGCTTCTCGTACATCTGAAATCCCTCAAACTGTCCCCAGCCCTCGTTGAAGATCGTCCAGTAGACGATGGAAGGGTGATTCTGAAGCTGCCGCACGGTGGCCTCCATGTTTTTCTCAAAGGCCGCGCGCGCTCGCGGATTCCGGTTCAGATGCCGGTCGCGGCGGTTTTTCCCGACGCCGATTGTCGGAAGCACGGTGTCCCGGACATAATGGTAGCTTCCGCAGTTGACCATATCCTGGAAGACCGCGATCCCCATGCTGTCGCAGTAGTAGTAGAAGATTTCCGGCTCGACCTTGATATGTTTTCTGAGCATATTGAAGCCGCAGTCCTTGAGAAGCTGCAGATCCTTACTATAGGCTTCGGGCGTTTCGGGCGTATAGATGCCGTCCTGGAAATACCCCTGATCCAGCACACCGTGGAAGAAGTACGGCTTTCCGTTCAGAAGAAGCCGCGGGATGCCGCTGCATTCCCCGACGGAAATGTCCCGGAGCGCGAAGTACGAGGAGAACTGGTCCTCGGCGATGCTGACCTCAAAATGATAGAGGAAGGGATCCTCCGGCGTCCAGAAATGCGGCTCCTGGACGATAAATTCGGCATGGCCCTCGCGGATCGGAACCGTCACCTTCTGCAGCCCGTCCTGAAGCTGCAGCCGTCCGTTCAGAAGCTTTCTGATGTTTTCCGGGGCGCCGGACGCGGAAAAATCGATGCTGACCCGGTCCTCCCGGGTCTGAATCGCAAGATCCCTGATATAGAGCTCGGGCACGCTTTCCAGCCAGACACTCTGCCAGATCCCGGTGACAGGCGTGTACCACATGCCGCCGCGTTTTTCCTTCTGCTTTCCCCAGGGCTGGACATGAAGGTCCAGATAATCCTCGACAAATACCAGCAGCTCATTTTCCTTGCCGGCCCGTACGGAATCCGTAATATCAAAGGAGAACGCAGTATATCCGCCTTCGTGGGAGCCGTAAAAATGGTCGTTCACAACCACGCGCGCGATCTGGTCAACTGCGCCGAAATGCAGGAGGACCCGCTCCTTCCGGAAGCCCTCCGGGAGGCGGAAGCTCTTCCTGTAGCAGACGGAAAGCCCCGTTGACACATGCTTTTTCACGCCGGAGAGCGCGGACTCGATGCAGAAGGGCACCTGAATATCCTGCGCTTCATCCCGGCCGACGGTCACACTCCAGGTGCCGTTCAGGGAGAAAAAAGAGTTTCTTTTCAGCTGCGGCCTCGGGTAAACATCCCAGGAGGCGGCTTCGCCTGTTGAATCTGACATAACATGCTCCATTCTTTAGAAAGTACCGGCCTCAAAATGCCTTTACAGCCTGAGTATACAAAGCTTTTCCGCCCCCTGTCAAGCCTTTTCAGTTCCTTTTCGATAAAGGGGATTTTGTTATTGCAATCAGCGTCCGTTTCATGTAAAATTGACTTAACTATGAACGAACGCTGTATCATTGCCATTGATCTCAAATCCTTCTATGCCTCGGTCGAATGTGTGGATCAGGGGCATGATCCTCTGCGCACCAATCTGGTCGTTGCCGACGAATCCCGGACCGAAAAAACCATCTGTCTTGCGGTATCGCCTTCGCTGAAGGGCTTCGGCATCCCCGGGCGCGCGCGGCTTTTTGAGGTCGTGGAGAAGGTGCGCGAGGTCAATGCGGAGCGGAAAAAGCGGGCGCCGAAGGGGCAGTTCCTCGGAGAATCCGTGGATCTTCCGGAGCTTCTCGAAAACCCCGCGCTGAAGGTGGATTACCTTGTCGCGAAGCCGCGAATGAAACGTTATATGGAGGTCAGCGCGGCGATCTATCAGATCTATCTTCGGTATATTGCAGCGGAGGACATTCATGTCTACTCGGTAGATGAGGTGTTCATCGACGCGACCGGCTATCTTAAAATGTACGGACTGACGGGCGCGGAGCTTGCGGGAAAGCTGGTGTCGGAGGTCCTTTCCGAGACCCGGATTACCGCGACGGCCGGCGTCGGGCCCAATCTGTACCTTGCGAAGATTGCAATGGACGTCTACGCGAAGCACATCCCGGCGGACGAGCGGGGCGTGCGGATCGCGGAACTCACGGAGATGAGCTACCGGAAGACCTTGTGGGATCACCGCCCGATCACCGATTTCTGGCGGGTTGGCAGAGGCTATGCGAGAAAATTGGCGGAAAACGGGATGTTTACGATGGGTGACGTCGCGGAAATGTCGCTTCGGGACGAGGATCTGTTGTACCGGCTTTTTGGGGTAAATGCCGAGCTTCTGATCGACCATGCATGGGGCTATGAGCCCTGCAGAATCTCGGACATCAAGGCCTATAAGCCCGAAAACAACAGCCTCAGCTCCGGCCAGGTGCTGCAGGCCCCGTACCCGGCGGACAAGGCCCGGCTCGTGGTGCGGGAGATGATGGATCTTCTGTCTCTGGACATTTTTTCAAAGCATCTTCTGACCGATCAGATTGTGCTGACGGTCTGCTACGATATCGAGAACCTGTCCGATCCCGACAGGAGAAATGCTTATAAAGGCCCCGTCGAAATCGACCGCTACGGGCGGAAGGTGCCGAAAAATGCGCACGGCACCGAAAATCTCGGGCGGAAAACTTCCTCCACGAGACTGATGATGGACGCGGTCACGAGACTTTACGACCGGATTGTCGACCCGAATTTACTCGTGCGGCGGATGTATGTCGTCGCGAATCACGTGGTTCCCGAGACCGGGGAGGAAGAGGCGCCGGTCTATGAACAGCTGGACCTTTTTACGGATCCGGACGCACTTCAGAAGGCGCATGAAGAAGAAAAAGCAGCGCTCGAGAAGGACAAAAAGATCCAGGATGCGCTTCTTTCCATTAAGAACCGTTACGGAAAAAACGCGGTCCTTCGCGGCATGAACTTCGAAGAGGGCGCGACGATGCGCGAACGGAACGGCCAGGTCGGAGGACACAAGGCATGAGCACGGAAAAGTACGAGGATATTATAAATCTTCCTTACCGGAAATCCACAAGACATCCGCAGATGTCCATGTCGGAGCGCGCGGCCCAGTTTTCGCCCTTTGCAGCGCTGACGGGCTTCGGAAATGTGATCGAGCGCGCGGGCGGAGACTTTCACGCGGCGGATATTGAGTATGATGATATGGATGAAAGCTGGTATCAGGGGGGAGAACCGGAAGAATAAAGCACGGTACCCTTCGGAAGCTTCGGCGCGCCGCGTTCGCGCGTAAGATTTCCGGAGACTGCGCTTGAAAAAGAAACAGCACTATGGTAGGATACAATCAACCAAGGAAAGAGAGGTAACACTATGCCGATGCAAATGGGCTTTCGCTGGTATGGCGAAGGAAATGACACGATTCCGCTGTCTTATATCAGACAGATTCCCGGCGTCAGCACC
>CAMOZF010000145.1 GCA_946630765.1 uncultured Lachnospiraceae bacterium
ACGCGGCCGATGCTTCTGGAGATCCAGGCCCTAGTCGCAAGAACCAGCTTCGGCCTTCCGCGGCGCACTTCGGTCGGCATCGACTACAACCGCGTGAACATGCTGATCGCGATCATCGAGAAGCGGGCGGGCATTTCGCTCGGAGAATACGACGTCTACGTGAATATTACCGGCGGAATGCGGGTTTCGGAGCCGGCGATCGACCTTGCGATCGTCCTGTCCATCCTGTCCGGCTACTACGATATTCCGCTGAAGGCGGAGGATATCGCCTTTGGCGAGCTGGGACTCACGGGCGAGATCCGCGGCATCCAGAATGCGAATCTCCGGGTCCGCGAGGCTGTCAAGCTCGGCTACAGAAGAGTGATCCTTCCGGAAGTGTCGATGAAGCGCATGCCGAAGGACCTTGCAGGATACTGCGTGCCGGTCCGGACCATCCGCGACGCGGTGCGGCTTTTGTCGAGAAAATCATAACATGACACAGATGTTGTACACAGTCAAAAAAGCGGAACCCCTTGAGGTTCCGCTTTTTTTGTAAGTAGCTCGTACGAGAATCGAACTCGTGTTTCCGCCGTGAGAGGGCGGCGTCTTAGCCGCTTGACCAACGAGCCATGAAAGACAACAACGAGATAATAACACAAGTTTCTTCCGGTGTCAAGCGCAAAATGTTTTTTTTGCGAAGTTTGGAAAACTGCCGGAAATTGAAAGGGGAAATATTCAATTCTGGTGTAATTTTGAATTGACACCGGGGAGGGAAGAGGGTATAATCTTTCGAAGGGAAGAAAACGGCTTGAAGAGACCTACAATATCTTGCACCTGAGGAGTCCGGAAGCTACACGATGATGGATGATCAAGGCCCCAACCGCGGTTTTCCGGACAGGATACCATGTAAAGAAAGGACACTCTGTTATGGCTATTGAGAATATTTACGGACCGGAGGACGGCGTATTTATCCAGACGCATCCGCTGATCCAGCACAAGATTACAATGCTCAGATCGGTCAACACCGGAACCAATGAATTCCGCAAGCTGATCGAGGAAATCGCAATGCTGATGGGCTTTGAGGCCCTTCGGGATCTTCCGCTCGAGGATATCGAGGTCCAGACGCCGATCGAGAAGTGCAAGTCTCCGGTCATCGCCGGAAAGAAGCTGGCGATCGTTCCGATCCTGCGTGCCGGCCTCGGCATGGTCAGCGGCATCACGGCGCTCGTTCCGACAGCGAAGATCGGCCACATCGGTCTCTACAGAGACGAGGTGACACATGAGCCTCATGAGTACTACTGCAAGCTTCCGAGCCCGATCGAACAGCGGACGATCATCGTTGTCGATCCGATGCTTGCAACCGGCGGTTCCGGCGCAGATGCCGTAACCCTGATCAAGCAGCACGGCGGCGTGCATATCAAGTTCCTCTGCATCATTGCGGCGCCGGAAGGCATCAAGCGGCTTCACGAAGCGCATCCGGATGTGGAGATCTACGTCGGACACCTGGACCGCGAGCTCAATGAGAACGCCTACATCTGCCCGGGTCTCGGAGATGCCGGCGACCGGATCTTCGGTACCAAGTAAGTTTTAATATTATATTTCAGGCCTTTAATTCGCTGCAGAGACGGCGGCAAGGCGGTGGAGCTTCCGTGACGATCGGAAGGTACATTTACCCTGCTGTTTTTGCACGAAAACGGTGGGGTATTTTTATGGCGGAAAAGCTGATTGTGGATGGGAAGACGATGCAGCGGACGCTTCAGCGTCTTTCCCACGAAATCATCGAGCAGAATCAGAATTCGGAGGAGATCTGTCTTGTCGGAATCCTCAGACGCGGGGTATCGCTCTCGGAGATCCTCAGACAGAATATCGAGCGCTTCTCGGAGCTTCGGGTCCGGACGGGAAAGCTGGATATCACCTACTACCGCGATGACCTTGAAAAAAGAAGCGCCGAGCCGGTGATCGGACAGCAGGAGATTGATTTTGACGTGAACGGCAAAAATATCATTCTCGTCGACGATGTCCTCTATACGGGCAGGACCGCAAGGGCCGCGATGGAGGCGCTGATGGCGCTCGGCCGTCCGGCAAGGATTCAGCTTCTCGTCATGATCGACCGCGGACACCGGGAGCTTCCGATCTCCGCGAATTACGTCGGAAAGAATATCCCGACCGCCAGAAATGAATTTGTGAGCGTGCGCGTCACGGAATATGATGGCACGGAGGGCGTTTCGCTGATCACAAGATGAATCTGTTGTTATCCGCACCGATGTGCTGAATGCGCAGCGGGCGGATCAATATAAAGTTTACCACGGGAGGGTAAAAAGATGAACTTAGTATATGGTGTGAAAGACAGACCGAAGGCCGGACAGCTTATCGTCTTCGCGTTCCAGCAGCTTCTCGCAATCCTCGCAGCCACGATCGCCGTGCCGACGATTGTCGGAAACGGAATGTCGCAGTCTGCGGCGCTTTTCGGTGCCGGTGTCGGTACGATCGTCTACCTGGCATTCACGAAATTCAGAAGCCCGGTGTTCCTGGGATCCTCTTTCGCATTCCTCGGCTCCATGTTTGCAGCTTTCGGCGGCGCGGTCAGCGTTTCCGTGGGGTATGCGGGTCTTCTGATCGGCGCCTGCTTCGCGGGTCTTGTCTACGTTGTGATCGCGCTCATCGTAAAGGTGGCCGGCGTTGCATGGATCAATAAGCTGATGCCCGCGGTTGTCATCGGACCCACGGTTGCCATCATCGGACTGTCTCTTGCAGGAAACGCAATCGGCGACCTGATGAAGGGCAGCGTCACAAAAGAAGTTGTCGAGCAGGTTGCGGTCATCGCAGAGGACGGAACGGCGCAGATCGTCGAGCAGACCTCTGTGGTGCCTGTCGCATCTCACTGGATCGCGCTTCTGTGCGGCCTGGTAACGATGTTTGTCGTTATTCTCTGCTCGGTTTACGGCAAGAAGATGGCGAAGCTGATTCCCTTTGTCATCGGTATTGCAGCAGGCTACGCGCTTGCGTCGATCTTCACCCTGATCGGCAATGCAACCGGCAATGAAGCGCTTCAGATCATCAATTTCTCTCTGTTCCAGCATATGAAGTGGGTTCCGGACTTCGCATTTATCCAGGCCTTCAAGGGCTTCGGCGAAGGCGGCGTCACGGGCGGCTATAT
Source organism: uncultured Lachnospiraceae bacterium (assembly GCA_946630765.1). Next base: position 3,137 of record CAMOZF010000145.1, read on the forward strand.
CGCGACGGTTGCGGTTGCCTATATCCCGGTAGCCTTTGTCGTATTTGCGGAGCACATTGCGGACCATAAGAACCTTTCGTCGGTCATCGGACAGGATCTTCTCGAGGAGCCCGGTCTTCACAGAACGCTTCTCGGAGACGGTATCGGCTCGATCGCCGGCGCATTCTTCGGCGGCTGCCCGAATACCACCTACGGCGAGTCGGTCGGCTGCGTTGCGATCACCGGAAATGCTTCCGTCATCACGATCCTCTGCACGGCCCTCCTGGCCATCGCGGCTTCGTTCTTCGGACCCTTTGTCACCGCGCTTGCAACGATCCCGAGCTGCGTCATGGGCGGCGTCTGCATCACCCTGTACGGCTTCATCGCCGTTTCCGGTCTGAAGATGATCCAGCCTGTGGATCTCAACGACAACCGGAACCTGTTCTCCGCATCCGTCATCCTGATCGCCGGCGTCGGCGGCATGGCTCTGACGATTGCCGGAACGATCACGCTGACGGAAGTCGCCTGCGCGCTGATCCTCGGCATCATCGTGAATCTTCTGGTCAACCTGAAAAAAGCGAAGAAATAAGCCCGATCGGGCGCGGATTCTCTGCTTTTCCTTGACAAGGATTTGCGGATTGTGGTAATATGACTAAAACTTCGAAAGAAGGTTTCTTACAGTGAAAAGAACCGGATTATATGTTGCATATGATTTCAGTGTCGGCTTTCGATTTAGCGGACACCGGTAATATGCGCGGATATTGAATGGTTCTTCATAATATTTTAAATAAAGGGGGGCTGTTCGTGCGTACGGATTGCGCCCCTTTTATCAAACATGCATAGGAGAACGTAAAATGCCTATTTTTGAGACTTTGGAACGGAATGCGGAACTTTATCCGAACGAGACGGCGCTCGTTGAAATAAACCCCAAATTTGAGCCCAAGAGCCGCATTACCTGGCGCGACTACGCGCTGATGCAGCCGATCCCGGGAGAACCCTTCAGAAGAGAGATCACCTGGAAGGATTTTGACGTGAAGGCAAACCGCTTTGCGAACCTTCTTTTCACGCGCGGCGTAAAGAAGGGTGACAAGGTGGCGATTCTCCTGATGAATTCGATCGAATGGCTGCCGATCTATTTCGGTATCCTGAAGACCGGGGCGATCGCGGTTCCGCTGAACTTCCGCTATACCTCGGACGAGATTCGCTACTGCCTGAAAAAGGCGGACTGCAGCCTGCTCGTATTCGGCCCGGAATTCATCGGCCGTATCGAGGAGATCTATGACCGCCTGCCCTTTATCCGCCATATGTTCTATGTCGGAGAGGAGTGCCCGAGCTTCGCGGACAGCTACGACCGGATGATCGCCTACTGCACCAGCAAGCGTCCCGAGATGGGCATCACCGACGATGACGACGGCGTCATCTATTTCTCCTCCGGCACGACCGGTTTCCCGAAGGCAATCCTGCACCGTCATCGCTCGCTGATGCACGCGATGAACTGCGAGCAGGCGCATCACGGCCAGACGCACGAGGATGTGTTCCTCTGCATTCCGCCGCTGTATCACACCGGCGCGAAGATGCACTGGTTCGGGTCCCTGAAGGTCGGCGGAAAGGCCGTCCTTCTCAAGGGCGTGGAGCCGGAGTGGATCATCAAGGCCGCATCCGAAGAGAAATGCTCGATCGTCTGGCTCCTCGTGCCGTGGGCGCAGGACATTCTGGACAGTATCGAGAGAAATGAAATCAACCTTGCGCAGTACGATCTTTCGGCATGGCGGCTCATGCATATCGGCGCGCAGCCCGTTCCGCCGTCTCTCATAAAGCGCTGGCTGAAGGTGTTCCCGAAGCATGATTATGATACCAACTACGGCCTCTCCGAGTCGATCGGCCCCGGCTGCGTCCATCTTGGGATCGGCAATGTCCACAAGGTCGGCGCGATCGGTAAGGCCGGCTACGGCTGGGAAGTGAAGATCGCAAATCCGGACGATTCGGCGGTGAAGAAGGGCGAGGTCGGCGAACTGTATGTCAGAGGCCCCGGCGTCATGAAATGCTACTACAATGACCCGCAGGCCACCAAAGAATCCCTGACAGAGGATGGGTTCCTTCGGACCGGCGACATGGCGATGGAGGATCCGGACGGCTTCATTTACCTCGTGGACCGCAAGAAAGACGTCATCATCACCGGCGGCGA
>CAMOZF010000146.1 GCA_946630765.1 uncultured Lachnospiraceae bacterium
AACGCGTCACAACGATCCGGACACGGAATTCACGGACGTCGCCTCCGCCACCGCACTTCGCGACATGCTCTACGACGAGGACGGCGGCGTTGAAAAGATCGTCCCCTATGTCACGCCTTATACCGCGCGGGAATTTGCGATGAAGTACGGCGTCTGCACGCCGATCCGCGCCGACGATTTCTCGCTGATTCTTCAGTACAAGCTGATGAACGAGACCGAACAGCTGACGGAATATCAGGATTTCGCGCCGGAGCTCGTGGACCGCGTGAAGAATCTTCTCCCGGACTGCTACACCTTCAAGGAATGGTCCGCGGCGCTCAAGACGAAGGCCTTCACCCACACCCGCATCAACCGGGCGCTGATCCACACGATTCTCGGCATCAAAACGATCGATCTTCAGGAATATGAGGACGAGGACTTCTGCATGTACGCCCGCATCCTTGGCTTCCGCGCATCGGCCACCCCGATGCTCTCCGAGATCCGCCAGAACACCAACCTTCCGATGATCAGCAAGATGGCCGACGCCAGGAACATCCTGACCCCGAAGGCCATGAAACTCCTGATGATGGATGTCAGGACCTCCGATATCTTCAGAAGCGCTGTGTACAACAAGTTCGGTACGCTCTTAAAGGACGATTATACGGCGGGAATTATCAAGTACTGAGAACGAGCAGCTGTCATTCCGTCTGAATAACGACATAACGGGGACAGGTTCCTCCTGCCAGTTTTTCAAAAAACTGGCAGGAGGAACCTGTCCCCATTTGTCATTCGAATTAGATTTCCTGATCATCCGCGGCTCCGACAGAGATCTCAATCATACGGATTTCTCCGGCATCGTTTTTTATGAATATACGGAAGGTGTATTCCTGTCCGCTCTCGGGCTGCCAGATCCGGCTGTCATCGTGCAGGGAAGCCTCGATAACCACTCTTTCGGAACTCACCCTCACGATGAACCTTGTCTCGGGATGCTCTGTCTCGCAGAAGGTAATGACCTGTTCCCGAGAGCCCATGAGAATCCCTTCCGAGCTGCAATCGGAAACAAGCATGCAGCCATCGGGCGCGGATGCGAAGTATATCAGCCGATCCGCGGCGTTCAGGAATTCATATAATTCAGGCATTACAATCTGGGGGTTCGTTGCAGAGCTTCCTCCGGTTTCATGTTTCCCTTCATTAGCGGTTAACAGAAGCTGTTTCCAGTAATCCGGCTTTCTGTCCGCTAAAAGTTCTTCTTCTGTAAAATAGTCCCGGGTATGGGTATAGTCCACCCGAAGTTTGACAAGAAGCAGCGGTTCTTCCTCGTCGGAAATCAGCACTCTTATAGGATATTCGTCATGAATTAGCGGCTCCAGATCTCCGCTGAAAAAAACAGAATCCGTGCCGACTTCAATGTTCAGCCCGCCCCGGTTGAAGCCTTCCAGCCGGAATATGCGACGAAGATCCGAAACCAGTTCCTTTTCTTCAAATGAATGGATTTCTTCCGGCCTGATGATTTCGAACTGAAGGTCCGATAGGTTATCCGCCAGATATTCCTGCACTTCTTCCGGGAAAAAGATTCGTTCACTTATCTGGTAATTTCCGCACTCGTCCTCATTGGACCAGAGATTCACATCTGCCTGCGGACAGTCTGGCAGCTCTTCTTTTTGAAGAAAACCGATGAGCCGTTTTAACCCCGAAGCATTCGAAGTCCCTTTCATGTTTCCCAAGACAAAAACCGTTCCGAGAATCAGAAGCACCGCAGCCGCCGCAAGGGAAGCCGCAAGCGGGAATATTCTGCGTTTTCTGTGATTCAGCCTTAAGGACGCCGCTTCCCGCACAAGGGACTCGTCCACATGATAGACTGCTTCCGATAATTCCTTTTTATTCATCGTCCGTAACCCTCCTTTTCCAGTTCCGCTTTCAGCTTTCGGCGCGTCCTGTGCAGCAGCACCTTTACTTTTGCTGCCGTAAAGCCGGTCGACACGGCTATCTCATTAACCGAGTCATGATAATAGTACCGAAGCAGGAAGACATTCCGTGCATCCCGGCCGACGGTTTTCAAGAACCGGCTGATAATCCCGGAAAGTTCCGCGCTTTCGACCGCTTTTTCCACGCTCTCCTGTCCGGGAATGACTTCCGAAAGTTCTTCCAGAGACAGTTCATACTGGCTTCCGATCCGTTTTTCACTGTGTTTTTTTCGGTACAGGGAGATCGCCGCATTCCGTACCAGATTTGCGAGATACGCCGAAAAAAGTTTCGGCTGATTCGGAGGAATGGACGACCAGGCCGACAGATAGGCATCATTGACACATTCCTCGCTGTCTTCCCTGCTTAAAAGCACATTCATCGCAATCGTGAAAAGATAGTGTCCGTACTTTTCCGCGGTTTTTTCGAGCGCCTGTTCATCCCGAGACAGGTATAAATCGATTATGTCTTTGTCTTCCACGCAGTCCGTCACCTCCTTTGTCTCTATAGCCGCAAAAAATCCGAAAAGGTTACACTGATACTGATTCAAAATATAAAAACAGACTGAGGGCCCGGTCGTTTTAACCGGGCCCTTTCCATAGGGACTGTTTATCAGCCCTGATTCATCCATACTTGCTGTCTGCTGATTCTGATGCCGGGAGTCTTCACTTATCCCGGGAATTTCATCACATCAAACTCATACTCCCTGCGGTAGCCGGCCTTCTCGCCCGGTTCGAGGTGACGGACGAAGTAGACCTCCGGCGAGATGACGAAGCCCGGCGACCAGATGTTGTGGTGGTGCGGTCTGAAGTAGTCGCGGGCCTTGATGATGAGGCCGCTCGGATGGTACATCAGGCGCCACTCATAGGGGAAGCCGGCATTGCCCATCTGCATGTTCAGGTTGTACTGGTTTCTCTGCCCGTCAAAATCCAGTGTCAGGAAATTGTGGCAGTACTCCGAGTACAGGAAGTCCCGGGTTCCGGCATTTTCGATCTCATAATCCACCGTGAGGATATTGTCGTGCACCGAAACTGTTTTCTTCTCGCGAAGCGCATAGCCGAGAAGCTCTTTCGGCTCTTCGTGGAAAATCACGTGGTCCTCCGAGACCTCCGAAGTGATTTCAAAGGGCTCCACTTCGTAACGCTTCATCGAGCTGTAGGGCCGGTCCTCGTACTTTTCGAGAATGCCCACACCGAATTTCGGGAATTTCTCTCCGACTGCCACCTCAGCTGATACCACGTCGGTCGTAATTTCCGAACAGAGACCGACGCCCATCGTGCCGCCATGCTCATCCCCGCAGAGTTCATGCTTTCCGTCGAGAATGACAGAGGTGATAAAGCCCGCCCGGTCAAACCGGCAGGTATTGTTTTCCACATTCGGCTCCGCGATCGAAACCGCAAGCCTGTCTTTCGCTATTCTGATCATTTTCCGCCTCCTGACAACAGGTATTAATTCCTCATTATAGTACAGGCGGCACCGGGATGCAATCCTTTTCATCTGCAAAAAACGATCAGTTCTTCCGGTAAATGCCCGCTCATTCCGACAGATCCATAAATACCGTATCGGTGGATTCGTGCGTATGTCCGACCGCCTCCATTCTGATGGCGCCGGTGCTGTAATCGAAAAGGCCGTCATTTGCATAAATCTCCTGACTCTGGTTGCTGTTGAAGCAGTTGTACTCCCTGAAAATCCAGAGTCGGAACGGTTCCTCTCCTATCTTGAGCGCAGACAGGTCATAATTCACGTCCTGCGCTTCATAGACTAGCGGCGCCTCCCAGGAAATCACCGCGACCACCTCATCGCCGCTGACAACCGGGAACAGGTATTTCTGCAGCATTTCAGAATCGGTCGGCCATCTGACGCTTGAGATGCCGTTGTCCACATTCGGCATCTCATTGACCGAGAAAGGCTTCAGCACATAGAGCTGTGCGGGATCATATGTTTTTCCGCAGTTCCGGACGATCTTCCGAAGCGTTTCCCGGTTCATCTCCATCGTATCCGTCACTTCCGGCGGAATATTCTCTATGAATTTGATGCCGAACCTGTACTCCGGCAGGACTTCTTTTTCCGTCTCCTTTCTCGGCAGAAGATCGATCGTGAAAAGGACACCCTTGTGACCGGAGGCTGCGCTAAACTCCACCCGGATCATGCCCGAAGGGTCATAATTCTCCTCAGAAAATGTCAGGTCCGCGGAAACCGTAATGGACTGGTGACCGATAAAGCTGAAATCCATCGTACCGATGCCGCCGCCGTAGCTGTAGGTAATCACCCCGTTCTGAAATGAGCCCTCCGTTTCCGAGAACCCCTTGTAAAAGAACGCATCTCCTCCGTAAGGCACATACTCATGTTCGCCGTTGTCTTCCCTGATCCGGACCGTGAGCACCGGATTGCTGCTCAAAAAAGTCAGGATATCGTGAGGAAGATCATATCCCCTGTATAAGGACGCATGACCGTCTTCGGATACAGTGACCTGGATGCTTTTGTGATAGCACAGCCAGTAGGCGTCGCCGAAGGACAGCCAGCGTTCTTCGACCTTCGTCTCCTCCGGATCAGACGCCGTGCCTTCCGAAGCCTGTTCCGCGGCTTCCGGATCTGTCTCCGAAAGTCCTGTCTGTTCAGGCAGCGATTCCGATGCGCTCTTCGCCTGTTCGGATGCATGTGAAGATGCGCTGACCGCGCTCTCACGAAGCTTTGCGGCAGTTACAATTCCGCCGGCTGCAAGAAGGAGAAACAGCGACGCGACAAGAAGCAGCACGACCGTGCGGGACTGCGCTTTTTTCTGTTTCCGCCGGATGCGGTCGGTTTCCTGCAGCATGGCAGGATCCATCTCGGACATTGCCGACAGAAGATCTTCATTTGTCATATCGTGTACCCCTCCTTTTCCAGATATTCCCGAAGCCCCTGCCGGGCTCTGAAGAGCATGCTTTTGATTTTGGACTGCGAAAAGCCTGTCGCCTTCGCGATGCTGCGGATCGGATCCAGGTAGAAATAGCGCATCAGAAAAACCGTCCGCATTTCCCGCGAGATGCTTTTCAGGTAGGCCTCAATGTCCGATGCAAGCATTTTTCCGTCCAGTGCGCCTTCCGGCGAGTCTTCAGAGGAAGCGACCTCCGTAAGCTCCGAAAGCGACAGCATCAGCTCCGTTCCGCCGCGTTTTTTCCGGTGAATCAGCCGCCAGCGGTCGATCGCCGACTCCCGGACGATCTTCGCAAGGTAGGCCGGAAAGACCGGCGGATTATTCGGCGGGATCGTATTCCATGCCTTCAGGTAGGTGTCATTTTCACACTCCCTGCAGTCCTCGGGTAGTGTCAAGTTTACTACCTGTTTATTGTTCAAAAACCTCGATTTTACAGGAG
>CAMOZF010000147.1 GCA_946630765.1 uncultured Lachnospiraceae bacterium
ATCTGGACGGCGTGAATGCCCTTAAGGACGGCGCCTCAGCGCTTTCTTCGGGCGCGTCGGGGCTCTCTACGGGGGCGAATTCACTTGTTTCCGGCACAACGGAGCTTCAGAAGGGCGCATCGGGCCTTTCTGCAGGAGTAACTGCCGCGCAGGCGGGATCTGCGGCGCTCTGCTCGGGCGCGGAAGAGCTGTCGGGGGCGCTCGATACGCTGGTCTCCCAGAATGAACAGCTTCTTTCGGGCGCGGAGGCGCTGAAAAGCGGTCTTGAAGCGCTGCAGGGAAGCAGTGCGGGACTGGAGGAGCTGGCAAAGCTTCTGCCGGAGGATATGGCAGGCGCGCTTACGGGGCTTCTTCCGGCGATCGAAACGCTTTCCTCGGGGGCTTCCTCCCTGTCCTCTGGCCTGACAGCCTATACCGGCGCTGCCGAATCCATCAGAGACGGCGCGTCCTCCCTGAAAAGCGGGGCTGCGGATCTGGACAAGGCGATGAAGACCCTGCAGGGCGGCGCATCGGCGCTTTCTTCCGGTGCATCGGAACTGGCATCCGGCGCGCAGACGCTCGCTTCCGGCGCGTCGGAATTGTCCTCTGGGGCTTCGACACTTTCCTCGGGCGCATCGGAGCTCGCATCCCACGGGACAGAGCTTCAGGAAGGGTATGACAAGCTGCAGGAGGGCATTCAGAAGATGTGCGACGCGCTGAACAAGCTGAATGACGAGCTGTTTTTGAAGATCGCGTCCCTTTCAGACAGCGCGCTTTCTGAATCGGTGGACGCTGTCCGGGCGCTGAAAATGCGGGACAGCAGCGCGGGGACGGTGCTGTATCTTCTGGAAGCGGAGGAATTTTAATTCAGCACCCATTAGAAATGATGAACGGAGTTGTCAAAAATAGTTGACTTGCTTAATCTCTTTGTTATAATAGCCTTAAGAACGATTCGGAGGGAGGACCTTTTTTATGAAATATGGTTATTTTGACGGGCCCAATAAGGAATACGTCGTGACCCGGCCGGATACGCCGAAGGCATGGTGCAATTATCTCGGCTCCCCGGCTTACGGCGCGATCATTTCCAATAACGCCGCCGGCTACAGCTTTGTGAAGTCCGGCGCTTCGGGCCGTCTGATGCGCTTCCGCTTCAACTCGGTTCCGGAGGACGAGCAGGGCAGATTCATCTATATCTATGACAAGGAAACGAAGGATTACTGGTCGGGTTCCTGGCAGCCGGTCGGAAAGCCGCTTGATTCCTACAAGTCCGAGTGCCGCCACGGTACCGGCTATACGGTGATCAGCTCGGAATACGCCGGGATCCGCACCGAGACCCTGTATTATGTGCCGATGACCGGCCTTTACGAGGTCTGGAACTGCAAGGTGACGAATGTTTCCGACAAGCCCCGGAAGCTTTCCCTGACGGGCGTTGTCGAGTTCACAAATGAGTCCAATTACGAGCAGGACCAGGTGAATCTGCAGTATACGCTTTTCATCAGCCGGACCTATTTCGAGAACAATTCGATCATTCAGGCCATCAATGAAAATACTCTTCAGCCGGGCGAGACGAAGCGCGGCGTCTTCCGCTACTTCGGCGCGGCAGGGATGAAGGCAGACTCCTACGACGGCGATCTGAAGAAATTCCTCGGCAAATACCGCACCTACCGGAATCCGCAGGGCATCGAGCAGGGGAAGCTGTCGAACAGTCTCAATTACAACCTGAACTCTGTCGGCGCGCTGGAATTCGATCTCGAGCTTCAGCCCGGCGAATCGAAGGTCGTGAACTTTGTCTTCGGCGAAGGCGACCGGGAAGTCGCGGAATCCGTGCGTTCGCAGTATGAAGAGCCCTTCGGCCATGAGCGCGTCACGAAGGAAATCGCCGAGATCAAGGAATACTGGCACTCCCGCATCAACCGTCTGCAGGTCAGGACCCCGGACGAGAACTTCAACAACATGATGAACTGCTGGTCGGCGTATCAGAGCTTCATTACCTTCAACTGGTCCAGATCGGCTTCGCTGATTTACTGCGGCCTCCGAAACGGCCTCGGCTACCGGGATACCGTGCAGGACATTCAGGGCGCGGTTTATCTGGATCCCGAGATGGCAAGAGAACGCCTGGAGCTGATGTTTACGGGCCTCGTGAATCACGGCGGCGCGCTTCCGCTGATTCGCTGGGAATTTGAAGCCGGCAAGGAAGGCACGCCCGAGGATCCGGAGTATGTCCGCCTCACCGGTGCGCCCGAGTACCGCGCGGACGACGCTTTATGGCTCTTCCCGACGACCGATACCTACATCAACGAGACCGGCGACGTGGACTTCCTGAAGAAGGTGCTCCTTTACAGCAACGAAGGCGAAGGCACAGTTTATGAGCATCTGAAACGGGCGATCGGCTTCAATCTCGCGCATTCCGGCGCGCACGGCCTTCCGGCCGGCCTTTCCGCCGACTGGAACGACTGCCTGCAGATGGGCAGCAAGGGCGAATCCAGCTTCGTTGCGCTGCAGCTCTACTATGCCGTGCAGATCCTTGAAAAATACGCAGGGTATCTTGGCATCGACGAGGATATCAAGTGGTGCGAGGAGCTGAAGAAGACGATTTACGACAGTATCCAGGGCTGCATGTGGGACGAGGACCGCTTTGTCCGCGGCATCTGCGAGGACGGGCTTGTGATCGGCGCGAAAGATGCGAAGGAAGCTTCTCTGTGGCTGAATCCGCAGACCTGGGGCGTTATCTCCGGCCTGGCAACTGAAGAGCAGGCGGAAAAGTCGATGGACAAGGTCTACGAGGTGCTGAATTCGAAGTACGGCGCGAAGCTTTTCGACCCGCCGTTTACCGATTTCGGCCTGCCGACCGTACGCATGATCCTCTTCAATCCGGGCACCAAGGAAAATGCGGGTATCTTCTCGCAGCCGCAGGGCTGGCTCGTGAACGCGGAGTGCGTGCTCGGCCACGGAAACCGCGCCTTTGAATATTTCACGGAGATCAGTCCGGCCACGGCAAATGACAACTACGCGGACATCCGCGAGCTCGAGCCCTATGCCCACGGCCAGTCGGTTGAGGGTCCGGACAGCCCGAACTTCGGACGCGCGCATGTGCACTGGCTGACCGGCACCGCATCGACCGTGATCGTCGCGATGACGCAGGGCATCCTCGGCATCAAGCCGGAGCTTGAAGGCATCGTGATCGAGCCCTGTATCCCGAAGGAGTGGGACGGCCTCACGATCGACCGTACCTGGAGAGGCAAGCTGCTTCGCTGCACCGTAGACAATTCCGCGCATGTCGAGAAGGGCATTGTGAAGGCGATTGTGAACGGGGAAGAGATCGAAGGCAAGTGCATCCCGGAGGCGATCCTGAAGGAAGAGAACGATATCACGCTTGTGATGGGATGAGCCTGATGCGTTTCTGAACAGACGCAGCCAATATCGGGATTATTACTACAGAATCCGGCAAATCTTTCGATTTATGGGAAGATTTGCCGATTCTTTTTGTCAGGGTCAAAAAATCTTGATTTTCATGGGCTATTAGGCTATAATCCGAGTTATATGTGGGAGAGTACCCACTTCATGAGACGGATACAAAAAAGGAGAGACGGAATGGCAAAAGTGAAGGTCGGTATCATCGGTGCAACGGGTTATGCGGGCGCGGAAATTCTGCGGCTTCTTCTGATGCACAGGGACGCGGAAGTCGTCTGGATCGGTTCCAGAAGCTTCCAGGGAAAGGAGATCGCTTCGGAGTATCCCAATCTCAGAAGCTTTACGGATCTTGTGCTGATCGACGACGACACGGACCGGCTGAAGGAAGGCAGAATTCTGGAGCTTGCGGAGGATGTGGACGTGATTTTCACCGCCACGCCGCAGGGCGCCTGTGCGTCTCTCATGTCCGACGAGCTGCTGAAGCGGACGAAGATTATCGACATGTCGGCGGATTTCCGGCTGAAGGATGTGGCGGTCTACGAGAAATGGTATAAGATCACGCATCTCGCGCCGCAGTTCCTTTCGGAAGCGGTGTACGGCCTCACGGAGCTTCACCGCGGCGAGGTGAAGAACGCGCGGATTCTCGCGAACCCCGGCTGCTATACGACCTGCTCGATCCTGACGGCTTATCCGCTGGTGAAGGCCGGCGTCATTGATCCCTCCACACTGATTATCGACGCGCTTTCCGGCGTTTCCGGCGCAGGAAGATCCGGGAAGGTGGCAAATCTTTTCTCTGAAGTCAACGAATCCGCGAAGGCCTACGGCGTGGCGTCTCACCGCCACACGCCGGAGATCGAGCAGGAGCTTTCTCTTGCGTCCGGCGAAGCATTTACACTGACCTTTACCCCGCATCTCGTGCCGATGAACCGCGGCATTCTCGCAACAGAATATGCGACGCTGACAAAGAAGGCGGACGGGTCTCTCTGGACCGAAGACGAGATCCGCGCGATTTACGAAGCGGCCTATGGAAAGGAAGCCTTCATCCGCCTGCTGCCTGCGGGCGTCTGCCCGGATACGAGGGCTGTTGAGGGCACGAATCTCGTGGATATCAATTTCAAGCTGGATCCGCGGACGGGCCGCATCATCCTGATGGGCGCGCTGGACAACCTGATGAAGGGCGCTGCCGGTCAGGCCGTGCAGAATATGAACGTGATGTTCGGCCTTCCCGAGACGGAAGGACTGGAATTCATTCCGGTGATGCCGTAAGCATGTCATCCCGTCACGTCGGGAGTACTGAACTCGCCTGCGGGATTGCATTTCCTCTTCGGAGACGCGGGAAGTCTCCTCAGAAGAAACGCAATTACCCTCGGCTCGGGCTTTGCCCTCGCTCGACATGACATATTTAGAACCTATATAACCATACAGAAAGACAGTTTATGAGTGAAATTCGTATCCAGCCGATGACCATCGGCGACTATGAGGATGTAAGGGCACTCTGGATGACCATCCGGGGCTTCGGCATCCGCGCCCTGGACGATTCCAGGGAAGATATTGAGCGTTTCCTGAGAAGGAATCCGACGACCAGCGTGATCGCGGAATGTGACGGCAAGATTATCGGCACGATCCTCTGCGGATCGGACGGGCGTCAGGGCTCCCTGTACCACGTCTGTGTGGCGAAGGAATATCGCCGGAAGGGCATCGGAACCCGCATGGTCGGCTACTGCATGCAGGCGCTGAAGGAGATCGGCATCAACAAGGTGGCGCTGATTGCCTTCAAGAATAACGACGCGGGCAATGCCTTCTGGAAGAAGATCGGCTGGAAAATGTCCGACGCGAACTACTACGAATTTACCCTGAACGATAAGAATATTACCGAGTTTATCGAGAGCGGCGAGTGAT
>CAMOZF010000148.1 GCA_946630765.1 uncultured Lachnospiraceae bacterium
AGGAACGCGTCCGGCGGAAAATGCCCGATCAGGACGGAAAGTATATTGCGTATTATCAGGCCTTTACGAACACCTATGCGCCGGTCGAACGGCTCCGGGCGCTGTTCACGGAAGCGATCCGCTGTCCGGAAATCGTGATTCTGTCGGTCGCGACGCGGCCGGACTGCCTCGGGGAGGAGGTTGTGGCGCTCCTTGGCGAGCTGAACCGCATCAAGCCGGTCTGGGTGGAGCTGGGACTTCAGACAGTTCATCAGAAGACGGCCGAATACATTCGGCGCGGCTATCCTCTGGCGGTGTATGACGCTGCGGTGAAGCGGCTTCGGGATGCCGGAATCTATGTGATTACGCATGTGATCCTCGGCCTTCCGGGTGAGTCCCGGGAGGAGATGCTGGAGACCGTGCGCTATGTCGGCGCGTCCGGCGTGCAGGGCATCAAGCTGCAGCTTCTTCATGTGATCAAAGGGACAGACCTCGAAGAAGCGTATCAGGCGGGCCGCTTTGAAACCTTGTCGATGGAGGAATATGTCGATCTGGTCGCAGAATGTATCCGCGTGCTTCCGGAGGACATCTGCATTCACCGAATGACCGGGGACGGCGATAAGCGGACGCTGATCGCCCCCTTATGGAGCGCGGATAAGAAGCGGGTACTGAACGCGCTGAGGAAGAAACTGAAGGCGCAGTGAAAAAGTTGATGATGCAGAAAAACCGTCCGGACTGAAAGAATCCGGACGGCTTTACTTTTTTACTCTTTTTGAGAATCCGCCCGTCAGAAGCAGGCGATATTGCTGTCGGTGCGGGATTCGGTGCCGCCGACAAGGACGCCGTTATCGAGCTTCACGATCATCTGGCCGCGGCCGAAGGAACCGGTATTCAGATCGACGCTGATCTCGTGGCCCATGCGGGACAGCGAACGCGCAAGGTTCGCATCAAAGCGGGACTCCACGGTGACGGAGCCGTCGCGCATCCACTGGAAACGGGGCGCGTCAAGCGCCTGCTGCGGATCCATTCCGAAATCGATATAGTTCATCGCGACCTGAACATGGCCCTGCGGCTGCATATAACCGCCCATGACGCCAAAGGGTCCGACGGGGAGCTTGTCCTTCATGATAAAGCCCGGAATGATCGTGTGGTAGCTCCGCTTTCCGGGGCGAATGAAGTTTGCGTCCGCCGGATTCAGCGAGAAATCCGCCCCGCGGTTCTGCAGGCCGATGCCGGTGCCGGGAATCACAATGCAGGAGCCGAAGCCCATGTAGTTGGACTGAATATAGGAAACCATATTGCCCTCCGAATCCGCGGCGCAGAGATAAACCGTGCCGCTTTTCGGGGGAATTTTGCTGCCGTAGGTCTGCGCGCGGTCCGTGATCTCCCGGGCGCGCAGCGCGCCGTATTGCGGCTGCAGAAGGTCATGGTAGGAGAAGGGCATATCAAAAGGATCCGTCACGCTCGCGAAGGCATCCTGGAAAGCGATTTTCAGCGCCTCGATCTGGCGGTGGCGGGTCAGCGGACTCTCAGGATCTGCAAAATCAAACTCCTTTAGGATATTCAGCGCCATCAGCGCGACAATGCCCTGGCCGTTCGGCGGAATCTCGCAGACCTCGTAGCCGCGGTAATTCACGCGGATCGGCTCGACCCACTGCGCTTCAAAGCGCTCAAGATCGGACTTCCGCAAAAAGCCGCCGTATTTCAGGCTTTCCTTTTCAATTTGATCACCGAGCTCGCCGTGGTACAGCGCGTCGGTGTCGGTAGATCCAAGAAGCGTGAGGGTCTTTGCGTGTGCCGGAAGCTTCACGATGCTGCCGGGCTTCGGCGCCTCGCCGTCAAATGTGAACGTGTCGAACCAGGCCGCAAACTCCGGCCCCGAAAGCCGCTTTTTGTAGCTCGAAAGCGCATTCTGCCAGCTCCTTGCGATGTTCGGGGAGATGGCGTAACCGTCTTCCGCGTAATGGACGGCCGGAGCCAGGTTTTCGGAGAGGCTGCGCTTCCCGAAACGCTTCGTCAGTTCCTTCCATGCCTTCACAGCCCCGGGAACCGTGACCGGTGTCCAGCCGAGCGCGGGCATTTTACCGTCTGCGGCTTTTCCGGAACTCAGAATATTTTCGGCGCTGGCAAGCATCGGCGCGGGGCCGCTCGCGTTCAGACCGAAAAGCTGCTGTTCCTTCTCGGACCAGATCAGTGCGAAGGCGTCGGCGCCGAGGCCGTTGTCTGTCGGCTCGCAGACCGTGAGGGCAGCCGCGGCAGCAACAATCGCGTCCACCGCGTTCCCGCCGTTTTTCAGCGCGTCGAGTCCGGCGGCAGAGGCCATCGGACAGGAACAGTTCACCATGCCGCCCCGTGCATAGATCGGGAAGCGCTGGGAAGGATATCTCTGGGCTAAAGGATCAAAGGTTGTTTTCATGCTGTCACTGCTCCTTATCATAAGCTCTTCGTTAGTTATGAATATACATACATATGGCAGGATAGTCAAGAAAAACTCTCTTTCCGGTTGACAGGAACAGCGCGGGAAAGTAAGATGGAGAGGACATGTTGAAATGGAGAAGACGCTGAGTTTATGGAATATCTGATTACTTTTCTCGAGGGCATCATTTCCTTTATTTCGCCCTGCATGCTACCGATGCTGCCGATCTACCTGAGCTATTTTGCGGGTGAAGGGACGGAGCTTCCGGACCGGCAGAAGAAAAAGGGGCGGGCCTTTCTGGGCGCGCTGATGTTTGTCCTTGGCTTCACGATTGTTTTCTGCATCCTCGGCCTTTTTGCCGGGGCGGCCGGCCGTCTTCTGATGCGCTATCAGACAGCGCTGAATATCGTGACCGGACTTCTCGTGATTTTCTTCGGCCTGGTATTTATGGATGTCATCCCGCTGCCTTTTCTTCGCGGCATCCGTGTGAAATGGCAGATTACGGGGCTCTTTTCGGCCTTTGTGTTCGGGCTGATTTTCTCGGTGAGCCTGACGCCCTGTGTCGGCGCTTTTCTGGGCTCGGCGCTGATGCTGGCCTCGCAGCGGGCCAGTATGTGGAAGGGACTGACGCTTCTGCTGGTGTATTCGATGGGGCTCGGGCTTCCGTTCCTGCTGTCGGCGATCCTTCTCGAGAAGCTTCGCGACACCTTCGGCTGGATCAAGCGGCATTACCGGGTGATTAATATTGTCTGCGGCATCTTCCTGATCATCGTCGGCATCCTGATGGCGACAGGTCAGCTGCAGCGGCTCCTTTCATTCTTATCGGTACAGTAAAACAGACATTGGAGGGCATATGAATAAAAAAGTATTGAAATGGATTCTCGGTTTACTTCTTCTCGGGCTGATCATCCTCGGTGCGTCGGTTTTATACCGGCGGCTTTCGCCGTCTGTTCTGAAGAACAGCGCCGAAAAGACGGCGGCGTCTTCTTCAGCAGCGGAGAATGAAACGGCGGCAGACGAAACGCGCATTGAAGTGACCGCCGAAGAAACAACGGAAGAAGCCGGGGAAGAGACGGTGACGATCGAGACGAGAACGGCGTCGGAAAGCGGGAGCAGTGAGACGCCCGCGGCGGTGGATTCGACGGGAGAAGCTGCGGAGGTCATCATCGCACCGGATTTTTCGATGCAGAATAAAGACGGCGAAACCGTGAAGCTTTCGGACTTTTTCGACAAGCCGGCGATCCTGAATTTCTGGGCCAGCTGGTGTCCGCCCTGCCGCGAGGAGATGCCGTATTTCGAAGAGGCCTATAAACTGTACGGGGACGAATTCAATTACATTTTCGTGGATCTGACAGACGGAAGTCGGGAAACGGTGGAGACTGCGAAGCAATTTATCGAGGAGCAGGGCTACAGCTTCCCTGTGTATTTCGATACGGAATATGAAGGCGCGTATACCTACGGGATTTCGTCGATTCCGATGACCTTTTTCCTGGACGAGGGCGGCGAGATGCTGGCCTACCGGATCGGTGCACTGACAAGAGACATGCTGTTCACGCAGCTTGAAAAGATGCGGGAGGAATAACCCGCCCGTGACTGTCATCCCGAGCGACATTCGCACAAAAAAAGAACACCAACCCCGGACCGAAGTCTCAGAACTGATGCTCCCCCGTGCACCTTCAGGGGCTCGAACCCTGGACACCCTGATTAAGAGTCAGGTGCTCTACCAACTGAGCTAAAGGTGCTTGTGTTTTCTGAACACAAGCGCTATTATAGTCACTGCGTCTCCAAAAGTCAAGGACTTTTTTTCGCAGTGATTTATTTTTGTGAAAACTGTGTGACGAAGATCGGCGGGTTGTTGATTTTTCGGTAAAAATCAAGTATACTAAGAGCTCTGAAAGAGGGGGACAAGGGAAAATGCTGCCAGATTTTTATGATCCGGATGCGGTGATCGAAACGGAAAGACTGATGCTTCGGCCGCTTGAGGAGCGCGATGCGCTTTCTGTCTACCGTGAGATCAATCACGATCCCGAAGTGCTGAGATATTATCTCGCGCCCTATATCGAGCGGGAGGAGGACGCCTCCGTCTCGGGGATGATTGCATCCTGCAGGGCGCAGAAAATGTACATTTTCGCGGTGGTAAATAAAGAAAGCGGACAGCTGATCGGGATGCTGAACCAGTGTTCTGCCCCCAATATGTACTTCAGAAGCCTGGAACTCGGATACGCCTTCGGGCGCGCGCACTGGAATCAGGGCTACGCGACAGAAGCGCTCCGGGCCGCGATTGACTTCATGTTCCTCCGGGGCATTCACAAGCTGACCTGCTGCCACATAGTCGAAAATGCAGCGAGCGGGCGCGTCATGCAGAAGGCGGGCATGATCTACGAGGGCATCCGGCCTTCTGAAATCTATTATCACGGAAAGTACTGGGATACGGCGAATTATTATATCCTGAATCCCGACGATGAGGTTTGAATGAGACTGAGAAATATACCGGGCGCGCAGGAGGAGATGGAGCGGAATCCCTTTGTCCTGAAGGCGCCTGAACTGAATAGGGGTCACTGGGACACGGTTTTCGAGAACCCGGGGCCGCTGCATCTGGAGATCGGCTGCGGAAAAGGGCGCTTTTTGCAGGAGCTCGCGCTTCGGCATCCGGAGGTCAATTACCTGGGCATTGAGAAATTTTCCTCGGTGCTCCTTCGGGCCCTTGAGAAGCGCGCGGAAACGGACTGCAACAACCTGTTCTTTCTGCGCTTCGACGCAGAGGAGCTTACGGAGATCTTCGCGGGGGGCGAAGTCGGAAAGATCTACCTGAATTTCTCCGATCCCTGGCCGAAAGAGAGGCATCACAAGAGACGGCTGACGTCTCGGGAGTTTCTGG
>CAMOZF010000149.1 GCA_946630765.1 uncultured Lachnospiraceae bacterium
CGTCTGATCCATGAGGAGATCGTCATGAATCTGCCGATCCGCGTTCTGTGCCGGGAGGACTGCAGGGGCATCTGTGAAAGATGCGGCGCCAATCTGAATGATGGACCCTGCGGATGTGAGAAGCAGGAGGCGCCGACCAGAATGGCCGATGCAATATTTGCGGCAATGAAAGCCGCAGACAAAAAGAAGTAAGATTGGCGACAGAGAAAAATACGATCAGGTAAGGAGGTGTACGAAATGTCCATTTGTCCTAAGAATAGAACTTCCCGCGCAAGACGCGACAGCCGCAGAGCGAACTGGAAAATGAGTTCTGTTAATCTGGTAAAGTGCAGTCACTGCGGCGCTTTAATGAAGCCCCATTGCGTTTGCAAGCAGTGCGGTTACTACAACAAAAAGGAAATCGTTAAGACCGAAGCTTAAGCTTCGGTCTCTTTCGTATCTTCCGGCAGTGAGGTCATCTGTATGAAGTGTGAAGAAGTCCATCAGCATTTTAATGAATTCCTGAGCGACAGCATGTCCGTCAACGATACTGATGAATTCGTGCGCCATGTGGAGCAGTGCGCGGACTGCAGGGACGAGCTGGAGGTTTTCTATCTCGTGCGCGCGGCCGGCGGCGAGCTTTCCGACGAGGACATGGTCAATCTGAATGTCCGCGGCATCCTGCAGGAAAAGCTTGAAGAGCGCAGGAAGTGGGTGCGGAACCATCAGATCTACCGGTTTCTTTTTGCCGCGCTTACCGTGCTTCTTCTGATCGCTGCGGTGTATGTTCTTTTCTTTGTCTTTTGAGGTGTTTCATGGAAGAATATCTGTTATTGATTGACGGCTCGAGCCTTCTGTCCACACAGTTTTACGGAAATCTCCCGCGGGAGATTTTATTTGCAAAGACGCCGGAAGAGAAAGAAAAATATTTCCACAAGATCATGATGACCTCGGGCGGCGTCTACACAAATGCGGTCTACGGCTTCCTTCGGACGCTTTTTGCGATCCTGAGAGACCAGAAGCCCGCGTATCTCGCCGTTTCCTGGGATCTGAGCCGCGATACCTTCCGCAGGAAGCGCTATCCGGACTACAAGGGAAACCGTTCGGAGATCCTTCTTCCGCTGTCGGAGCAGTTTGATCTGTGCCAGAAGGTGCTTTCCAGGATGGGCATCCGGGAATTCATGTCCGAGGAATACGAGGCCGACGACTACTGCGGAACGCTGGCTGCGAAATTCGAATCGGAGATTCCGGTGAAGATCCTGACAAAGGACCACGACTATCTGCAGCTCGTGACCGACAGGACGCATATGTGGCTCATGCACCAGTCGCAGGACAAGACCGATGAGATGTACAAAAAGTACCGCATCGATCACAGTACGGTGAATGTGCCCGCGCGCGCCTTTGAGCTGGATCCTTCGCTTGTGGAGCGCGAATTCGGCGTGCCGCCGGAAAATATCAACTCGCTGAAGGGCCTTCAGGGCGACAGCTCCGACAATATCAAGGGCGTGCCGGGCGTCGGTCCGCAGACCGCTGTCCGGCTGATTCAGCGCTACAAGACCGTGGACGCCCTGTATCAGGCAATCAAGGGTCTCGACAAGGCCGGCCAGGACGCGCTGAAGAAGATGTGGAAGGAGGAGCTCGGCATCACGCGCTCTCCGCTGAATTTCCTTCTCAAGACCTCCGATACCGAGCTTGTCGGGGAGGAGTCTGCGCGTCTTTCCGAGGAGCTTGCGACGATCAGGAAGGACATCAATCTTGGCGATCTTCAGCTTTCCGAGCTTTCGGTATCAAATATCGATCGGGAAGCGGTTTCGGAAGTGCTGAAGGAGCTGGAATTTTCCTCGCTGAGCGCGGACTTTTTCGATCAGGAAGAAGAGAAAACCGATCTTCTGAGCCGTTTTGAGACGACATCAGATTATGATAAATTCCAGGCAGTCTCCGAAGCCGCGGAAAAAGAAGAAGCGCTCGGCGTTTCCTACCTCCCGGGCGAGGGCCTTTCTCTGGCCTTCCCGGACGGATCGGGCATTTTCTTTGAAGAACGGTTCTTTCTGACGCGGGATTATTTCTCGGCGCTGATCCGGAAGCTTTATGATCAGGGCGTTTCGCTGTACACGCCGGACGGAAAAGCCATGGTCCGGCTCTGTGGTCGGAATCTTCAGGACGTCGTCATCATGGCCTATCTTCTGAATCCGCTGAAATCGGACTATGAAATCAGCTCGGCCATGCGGGAGTATTTCCCCTCCGAGACGCTGCCGGAGCACCCCTGCAGCGCCGCCTGCGCCGCGCTTCGGCTCGGCCCGGTGCTCTATAAGAAACTTGAAGAGAGCGAAATGGACCGGCTGTACCGGGAGATCGAGCTTCCGGTGATGGGCGTGCTTTCGGAGATGGAGGATCAGGGCATTCTTGTGAAGAAGGAAGCGCTTCTGAGCTTCAGCGAGAATCTGCGCGGAACCATTTCCCGGCTGCAGGAGGAAATCTGGGAACTTGCCGGAGAAAAGTTCAATATCAATTCGCCGAAACAGCTCGGCGAGGTGCTTTTTGACCACCTGCGGCTGCCGCACGGGAAAAAGACCAAATCCGGCTATTCGACGGCCGCGGATATTCTTGAACGGCTCGCACCCGGCTTCCCGATCGTGCAGAAGATTCTGGATTTTCGGACCTATTCGAAGCTGAATTCCACCTATGCGGAGGGCCTGCAGCAGTTCATTTCAGAAGACGGACGGATTCACGGCACCTTCAACCAGACCGTGACGGCGACCGGACGGCTCAGCTCCGCAAACCCGAACCTTCAGAATATCCCGGTGCGGCTGCCACTCGGAAGAGAGATCCGAAAGGTCTTCGTGCCGGGTGCGGGTTGTGTCTTTATCGATGCGGATTATTCGCAGATCGAGCTTCGGGTTCTGGCGCACCTTTCCGGGGACGAGAACCTGATCGCAGCCTATCGGGAGGCCCGCGACATTCACGCGATTACCGCCTCCCAGGTCTTCCATGTGCCGCTTTCCGAGGTGACGCCGCTTCTTCGAAGAAACGCGAAGGCCGTGAATTTCGGCATCGTTTACGGAATTTCCGCCTTTTCCCTTTCGGAGGATCTGTCGATCACGAGAGAAGAGGCGCAGCAGTATATGAAAAACTATTTCGCGACCTATCCGAGGATCGAGGCCTACCTGAACCACGCGGTCCAGTCGGCGAAGGATCTCGGCTATTCCGTGACCATGTACAACAGGCGCCGGCCGATTCCGGAGCTTGCGTCGGTCAACTTCAATCAGCGCGCCTTCGGCGAGCGCGTCGCGATGAACGCGCCGATCCAGGGAACGGCCGCGGACATCATGAAGATCGCGATGATCCGCGTCTCCGACAGACTGAAGGCCGAAGGCCTGAAGACAAAAATCGTGCTTCAGATCCACGATGAACTGCTTCTTGAGGCGCCGGAAGACGAGGCCGTGCGCGCGCAGGAAATCCTTGTCTCGGAGATGGAGCATGCGGCAGCGCTTTCGGTGAAGCTGGAGGTCGAGGCCAAACAGGGAAAGAGCTGGTATGAAACAAAGTAGAAAGCACGACAGAAGCATGGTCATCGGCATCACCGGCGGCATCGGTGCCGGCAAGAGTACCGTTTTAAGCGAAATAAATGCCCTTTTCCCGGTTTTTCTTCTGGAAGCCGATGAAGTAGGCAGAGAACTCATGGAACCCGGGAAAAGCGTGTTTTCGGCGCTTGTCGCGCATTACGGCGATGAAATCCTGCAGGAAGACGGGCGGATCGACCGGGCGAAGCTCACGACGATCGGGATGAAGGACGAAGAGAGCCAGAAGACCCTGAACGCGATCGAGCATCCGATCATCCGTGCGGAAATCCTTCAAAGGATTAAAGACATTGAACAATCCTTCCCGGCGCTTCCGGCGGACAGGAAGCTTCCCGGGCAGCGCTTCCCGGTGATCCTTCTTGAAGCCGCGCTTCTTGTGGAAGGCGGACTCACGGAGGTTTGCGACGAGGTCTGGTTTATCTCGGCGCCGAAAGCGGTCCGCATCAAACGGCTTCAGAAGAGCCGCGGCTATACGAAGGCAAAGGCGGAGTCAATCATCGCGCGGCAGCTTTCGTACCGCGAATTCTTAAAACACAGCGATCACGTGATCCATAACGGCAGTGATCCGGGAAAGACGAGGGCGGAGGTCAGCCGCCGGATGAAGGAGATTTTCTCTTTAATATGCGATTCAGAAGTATAGCAAGCGGCAGCAACGGAAACTGCATTTATACCGATACCGAGAATACCCGCATCCTGATCGATGCGGGCATTTCCTGTAAAAGGATCGAACAGGGGCTGATGGAGCTGGGCGTTTCCGGAAGCGCGCTTTCGGCAGTCCTGATCACCCATGAGCACAGCGACCATATCCAGGGGCTGAAGATCCTCGAGAAGCACTGTCATGTGCCGGTCTACGGAACGCCGGGGACGCTTCGGGCGATCCTCGATTCGGACCGTGACGGCGTGTTCAATCCGGCGCTTTTCCACGGGATCCGTCCCGGGCAGCGCTTTACGGTCGGGGATTATGAGATCCTTCCGATCCGGACCTCCCACGACGCCGCGGATCCCTGCGCGTACCGGCTGACGGCGGAGAATAAATCCGTTGCGGTGATTACGGACCTCGGGACCTGGACGGAAGAGCAGGCCGCGCTGCTTCAGGATCTTTCGGGCCTTCTTCTCGAGTCCAACCACGACATCCGCATGCTGGAGACAGGGAGATATCCCTATGTGCTGAAGCGGCGCATTCTCAGTGATTTCGGCCATCTGTCAAATGAAATGTCCGGAAAGCTTCTGGACAGACTCCTGAATCCGGCGCTTCGTTTTGTGCTTCTCGGGCACCTGAGCGAGGAAAATAATTACCCGGACATCGCGCTGATGAGCGTGAAAAACGAAATTGATCTCTCGGACTCCCCCTGGCACAGCGGGGATTTCAGGATCGAGGTCGCGGGACGTTACGAATCTTCGGAAATTTTTGAACTTTAACTGAAACCTTTGTCCTTCTTACTGCGACATATAGAGCAGAAGGGTAAGAAAACTGACCGCCTGATGACACGAACTGGAGCAGAAAAGATGGATGAACTGGAACTGTTGAAACGGCTTGAGCAGCGGGACGAGGAGGCGCTGAACCTCCTGTCCGAGAAATACGGCGCCTGGATTCTCAAAATCGCTTCCAATATCCTGTCGGACCGGCAGGACCGGGAGGAGGAGCTGAATGACACACTTCTCGATCTGTGGAATTCCATACCGCCGGAGCACCCGGA
>CAMOZF010000150.1 GCA_946630765.1 uncultured Lachnospiraceae bacterium
GACGGCCGAAAGCTGTCTCTTAGAAGCCAAAGAGAACGGGGCGAAAATCTTCGTCACCGGACACTCGAAGGGCGGAAATGAGGCGCAGTATGTGTATCTGACATCGGAAAATGAAGCGCTGATCGACCGCTGCTACAGCTTTGACGGGCAGGGCTTTTCACAGATCGCCTGCGAAAACTTCCGGGCGCAGTACGGGGAGAATTATGAGGAAAAGCTGCAGGGAATGTACTCCGTCTGCGGCGAAAATGACTTTGTCCACGACCTCGGGGAGGTGATCATCCCTGAAGAAAACACGTACTTTGTGGAAACCTCAGGCTCCGGCTTCGCGAATCTTCACATGCTGGAAAATATGATCGGCGACGGCAGCGGAAACTACCGCGGGCTTCCGCTTCAGACGGAGGGAGAAAGCATCCAACACGGGACGCAGGGGCCGGTCGGCGCTTTTGCAAAAAAGCTTTCGGCAAATATGATGCAGCTTGACGATGAGAACCTGCACGGGACAGCCGTTGCGATCATGGCGCTGATCGACCCGAACGTCCGAAGCTTCCGCTCGTATGTGGATCCTGAAGACAACGGAGAAATCGTCGGAAATGTCAGCGTCGACGGGACGGATTTTCTGGATCTTCTCGCAAACGGCGCACCGGCAGTGCTTGAGACGCTCTTTTTCACGGAGGAGGGTCATGCGCTGTGCGGGCATCTTATTTCTGCGGGATTCCGGAAGCTGTATGACAGCTACGGCGTGCCGGGCGTTCTGGCCGGCGCGGGCGCGGGGATTCTCCTTCTCACACACTGTTCGACCACCCTTCTTCCGTTGATCGCGATGACGGGTTACGGTGTCCTGACATGGGCAAAGGGGACGGACATGATCCTTGATCATGCGGCCCGGATGAGCGCGTCCTCTGAAGCGGCCGCCGTGTATCTCTCGCGCTGCAGGGCGGATGCGAGGCGTATTTTCCAGGGGAACGGCGCGAAAGAAGCGGACAGAAGCGCGTTTCTGCAGACGGACGGAAGCGCCGAAAGAAACGGATTTTCGGCACAGATCCGCCTGGACACTTCGGCGCTTCAGAACCTCGCCGCACGTATCCGGGCGGTCAATTCGCGGCTTTCTTTACTTTCTTCAAGACTGAACAGGCTTGCGCAGGAGTCCGGCCCGGCGGGCGCCTTTCTTCTTCTGCCTGCGAATATCCGCATCGGCCCTGAAGACAGTCTTGAGCGCGCCGCAGCCTGCCTTCAGGAAACGGCGGAGGATTTTTTGCAGGCGGAGCGGCTGATCCGGGGAAAACAACAGGTCAGCGGAGGCGGAATATGAATAATTCCCAGCGCGCGGAGCTTTCGGCGATCCTTTCTGAGCTGAATGCAGTCATCCGGGAGCTTGAAGAGATTACCTATCATCTGAATACGGACTGCAGTGGAATCGGCACGGAGCACTGTGCCGCGGCGGCGGGACGCGTAAGTGCCCGGCTTTATCAGGCGCGGGAACAGCTGCTCCGTCTGTGAGCGCAAGTTGATTCGGGAGGAATGGTGCGATGGCAATAATCACGGTTGATCTTGAAGCGCTTTTGAAGGCGGCTTCTGAAATGGAACAGTCCGCCCAGGCCGCATACGGTCTTCTGCATCGGATGGACGGAGAGATGCTCTCCCTTGTCGCATCCTGGCAGGGCGCGGATGCCTCGGCGCTCCTTTCGCAGTGGCACAGCGTATCCGGCCCCGCAGAAACCGGGAAGGAAATCCTCGAAGGACTCCTAAGAAGCGCGGAGCTTCTCCGCTTTTCCTTCCGGGAATATCAGCGCGCGCAGGCGGCTTCTCTTCGCCGGACACAGGCGCTGGACAGACTTTTTTGAAAAAATTTGTGAAAGGAATCGATTTTTTTCGGATTTTGTTGGACATTTGATGGACAGAACACGCTATGATATGTTCAAATGCAGGGGTTTTGGCAAAAAGTGACCGGCAAATATCCTTATTATGGTATTGACAAAGCGTATTTTCTCGGAGATAATAGCTTAAAGCCGCCTGCCTATGATCACAAAGGCCATGACTGGCTGAAGTTCCGGCATCCGGACCGGGCAGCACTATTTAAAGAGAAGGGGAAAACGTTATGCCAATGAACACGCCTGCCGATCATCTGGCGGCAGATCTTATGGAATCGTATGAACAGAACGGCGCGCTTGCGAAAGCCTTTGACAGTCAGATCGCGAAGCTGGAAACCAAGGCACGCGAGCTTCAGAGAAAGAAGGACAAGGAAAGCATCCTGCTGACCAATACGGTTTTCGGAATGCTCAGATCGACAAAGCTTCTCCGGGATCGGGTGCTTCGCGCCGCAAAAGCGAAAGCGCTGAAGGAGCAGAAAGAGAAAAAATACCTGAAGGACGCGCGGCTTGCGGCCGGCTATTATATGGCGAGCGTTCAGATGTTCAAGACACTTTCTGTCATGAATCCGAAGATTCCGATCGATGCTTATGAAAAACGCGGCCAGTTCGGCGTGGTTTTTCATGATGTCTTTGATGAATATATGAAAGAGTACCGGAAGGTCAGTGAGCGGCGCTTTATTGAGTTCAGTAAATCCATCGGCCTCGATATTAAGACCTTCAAGTCCGGCGAAGCAGAGGACAGTGAATGGGAGATCTGGAGTCATTCGGACAAGGAAACGGACGATTTCGAAATTGCTGCGGAAACGACGAAACAGAGAGAAGCCATCCTGCAGGAATGGGAGCTTGTGCCCGGCAAAGACGACGAAACCGCCTCCCAGTGGGAAGAATCCGACGAAGGAAGCGAGCTCTCCGATGAAGCGGAACCGGAACCGACCAGGGAGAAGCATCCGAAGAAGCATCATAAGGGCGAAAAATCCAAAGAGGAAGAGCCGAAAGAAACCAAGGAAGAGGACGAGTCTGTGAAGAGAAAAAAGACCCTTACGGATCTGAAAAACAGCCTTCCCACAACTACCTCTCTGGGTATCTGAGGAGGCGCGTATGAAAATCGGTCTCATTGGCCTCGGGATCATGGGAACACCGATGTTCCTGAACATTGCAAAAAAGCACAATGATCAGGTCTTCTGCTGTGATATCCGCCCGGAGGCGGCGGAACAGGCGGCGGACGAGGCGCGAAAGCTCGGCGCGGACGCGAGGGCGCTTCCCGACAGTCTGAGCCTTGCGGAAGCCGCGGATCTTATTATCACGATGGTGCCGAAGTCCGAGGATTCCAGGAGTGTCTGGGAGAGCATCCTTCCGGCGCTCGGGCCCGGAAAGATCGGCATCGATATGAGCACGATTGATCCGGAAGTTTCTGTCGAGATCGCGAAGATGGTGCAGGAACGGGGCGCTGAATTTGCGGACGCGCCCGTCGTGAAGTCGAAAGCGGCGGCAGAACAGGGAAAGCTAGGCATTTATGTCGGATGCCGCGAAGCACTTTTCGATAAGATCTGTCCGGTCCTTTCCTATATGGGCGCGGAGGTGCTGCGCCTCGGAGAGAACGGCGCGGGGCTCGTGATGAAAATCTGCCACAACGCGCTCGTGAGCCAGATCCAGAACGGCGTGAATGAAACGGTAACGCTTGCCGGCCGTTTCGGGATCGATGCGAAGACTTATGCCCATGCGATTTCGATGGGCGGCGGACAGAACGCCTATCTGGACAACCATGTGACGATGCTGCAGGAAAACGAATTCCCGGCCTCTTTCACGGTTCAGAATGCGGCCAAGGATGTGCATATCTGTATGGATCTTGCCGGCAGGATCGGCCTTCCGATGCCGGGCGAAGAGAACGCGGTGCGCGTTTTCGACGAGGCGCTTCGTCTCGGCCTCGGCATAGAAGACTGGGGTGCTACTGTCAAGGCTTACAGAAAGCTTGCGGAAGAATAAAAACTGTGATTCAGAAACACTGCGTAAGACAGGAAGTGATTCCTGCTTCCGCAGTGTTTTTTTAGAAGCTTATTCATGCGCAGTCCTGTTATTTTAGAGGGGGACAAGGAAGCGTCAATCAGGTATAATCATGCTGACAGGATAAAATTGTACACCGAAAGAAGGAGGCGTTTGCTATGATGAAATCATACAGATGGCATGCAGCAATGATCGGCGTGTTGTTTCTCATGTGCGGCCTTCTTCGGATTGTTCTGTACAGCAGAGATTTTTTCGACATTTTTGCCCAGCTGTTCACCGGTGTTGTCGTCGTGAGCTGGCAGGTGACGGTCAAAAAAAGAGTGACGGACCGGATGCTTCGTACGCTTCTTGGCATGATTTCCCTCTGCTTTCTTTTGTTTCTTTTATCGCAGACGGTCAACTACCGTTTTGCACACGATGTCGAAGCGATCCGCCGCTATGCCTGGTATCTGTACTATGTGCTCATGACGGTGATTGCCGAACTCTTTTTTTACATTTCCGTATGCTGCTACAGGGATCCCCGGAAGAAAAGAAGCCGTTTGTTTTTTCTGCCGCTTCTTCCCGGAATAATTGTTTGTGCGGGCTTCCTGACGAATGACCTTCATTCTCTCGCATTTCGCTTCCTCGGACCGGAAAGACTTCCGTCCAGTCCGAAAGCCTACGGTCCGTTATTCATTTTGTTTTACATCCAGCTGTTTTCTCTGCTTCTTTCAGCGTTCGTTATCATCATTAAAAAATACCGGCTGATTCAGACCAGCCCGATGGATACTCTTCTGCAGCTGCTGCCGGTCATCGTCTTTGTTATCATCTCGCTTCTGGACGGGGCCGGCCACCCCGTCAAAGTGAATGGAATCGTGCTGTGGCAGATCGGTGAACTGTTCTGCTACTGCCTGATCGCCTTTCTGGAAATGCTCATTGATTACGGACTGATCCCGGCAAATACACAATATGAGAAGCTTTTTGAACTGACCAGTCTTTCTGCGGTAATTCTTGACGGAAAAAAGCAGCCGGTATACTTCTCTGCCGGTACGGAATATCCTTTCCACGAGGATGAAAACAGCATCGTGATGCAGCGCCCCGTCTCCGGAGGCGAGATCTGCTGGCTTCTGGATATCGGTCCCCTGAACCGGCAGAACCAGAAGCTTCAGGAAACGCTGCAGCAAATTGAGGCAAGAAACGCCTATCTTTCCGAAGAGGCGGCCACCAAAAAAGAAAAAGCCGAAATCGAGACCAGAAACCGTATTTATGACAATATTTCACATATTGTAAAGCCTCAGCTCGACCGGATCGACAGGCTGACGGCGCATGACAGCGAAAGCCTTGACGAGCAGCTGAAGACGGCCGCCGTGCTCGGCGCCTATATCAAGAGGCGCA
>CAMOZF010000151.1 GCA_946630765.1 uncultured Lachnospiraceae bacterium
TGGATCACGCCGATCCTGCCGTTTATCAATGATACAGCGGAAAATCTCAGCGCCATCCTGAATGAATGCGTCCGGGTCGGCGTCAAAGGCATCATCGATTTCGGTATGGGGCTGACGCTTCGGGAGGGCGACCGCGAATATTATTATGCAGCGCTGGATAAACATTTTCCGGGGATGAAGGAACGCTACATCAGAGGCTATGGAAATGCCTACGAACTGCCAAGTCCGAATGCCAAAGAACTGACGGGGATATTTCAGCGCATCTGTAAGGCGAACGGAATTCTGTCAAGTCCGGAGGAGTGCTTCCGGTTTATGAATGAGCTGCCGGAAAAATATCCGCAGATGAGTATATTTGATCTTTGAGAGGGGAGGAGGTATTTAACATGCTGAAGGAAATGGGCTTTTACAAAGGCGTCAATCTGGGCGGCTGGCTGTCGCAGTGTGACTACAGCGACGACCGTCTGGATCATTTCATCGAAGAGAAGGATTTTGAGACGATTGCATCCTGGAGGCTGGACCACGTGCGGATTCCGTTCGATTACAATGTGATCGAAAATGAGGACGGATCCTATAAGGAGGAAGGCTTCGACCGCATCAGTCGGGGCGTTCAGAACGCGCTGAAAAACGGACTGAATGTTGTGCTGGATCTTCATAAAACGGCCGGTTTTTCCTTTGATTCCGGGGAGAAGGAACTGGGCTTTTTTGAGGATGAAGCACTTCAGGAACGCTTTTACCGGCTCTGGGAAGAGATGGCAAAGCGCTTCGGGCATGATCCGGCGCATGTGGTATTTGAACTGCTGAATGAAGTGACGGATCAGAGCTTCTCTAAGACATGGAACCGGATTTCGGATACCTGCATCAAAAGAATCCGGGCAATTGCACCGGAGGTCGTGATCCTTGTCGGAAGCTACTGGAATAACAGCGCTTCGGCGGTGAAGGACCTGGATCCGCCGCAGGATGCGCGGGTGGTTTACAATTTCCACTGCTATGAACCGCTGAAGTTCACGCATCAGGGCGCGACCTGGACGGATGCCATCGATCCGAAGGAAAGGGTCGCCTTTGAAGAATCCGGGACAACGGAAGCATTTTTCGAAGACCTTTTCGAATCCGCCATTCAAAAGGCGGAAGAGAATGGAACAGAGCTGTACTGCGGCGAATACGGCGTTATTGACGTGGCAAAGCCGGAAGACACGCTGAAATGGTACCGTGTGATCAACCGGGTATTCGAAAAGCACGGTATCGGAAGAGCGGCATGGAGCTATAAGGAAATGGACTTCGGGCTGTCGGACCGGAGGATGGACGGCGTACGTGCAGAGCTCGTCAAGGTGCTTTGAGGAAAAGAGCAGCCCTATTCCTGAAGCTGAATCGAAACATCATGCCTGATTCGCTGGCCATGATGGCTTTCAGGCTTATAAATACACAATGGAGAAAAACGGATGAGAATTGCAGTAACTTATGAAAACGGCGAAGTGTTCCAGCACTTTGGACACACGGAAGAATTCAAGCTTTATGAAGTGGAAGACGGGCAGATCGTCAGCTCGGAGATCATCGGCAGCAACGGAAGCGGACACGGCGCGCTCGCGGCGCTTCTCTCCGGTGAATCCGTAGACGTACTGATCTGCGGCGGAATCGGCGGAGGCGCGCAGGCAGCACTTCAGGAGCAGGGCATCGAGCTTTGCGCGGGCGCTTCAGGAAGCGCGGATGAAGCGGTTGCGGCCTATCTTCGCGGGGAACTCGTAAATACCGGCGCGAACTGTGATCATCACGGGGAAGGACATCACTGCGAAGATCACGAAGACGGCGGCTGCGGAAACTGTCATTCGGAGAAGAAGCCGGCCGGGAAAAACACCGGGAAGAAGTGCCGGACGCATTACCGCGGGACATTTAATGACGGGACGCAGTTCGACTCCTCGTATGACCGCGGCGAACCGCTGGAATTTATCTGCGGCGCCGGAATGATGATTCCGGGCTTTGATCGGGCGGTCGCGGATATGGAGGTCGGTGAGATCAAAGAGGTGCATCTGATGCCCGAAGAGGCGTACGGCGAAGCGGATCCGAACGCCATCTTCACCGCTGAAATCGCCCAGCTTGCCGGATCGGAAGATCTGGAGGTCGGTCAGCAGGTGTATCTTCAGAACATTTACGGCCAGCCGGTTCCCGTCAAGGTGATTGCAAAGGACGATCAGACGATTACCTTTGACGCCAACCATGAAATGGCCGGAAAAGAGCTGAACTTTACGATTGAACTTGTGGAAGTTCTGGATCAGTGAGGAAAAGGAGAGATGCCATGATCACTGTTAATCTGTACTATTCCGGGGTGGACGGCAATGCCCGGAAGTTTGCTGCGGAGATGGAGGAAAGCGGGACCGCGCAGAAAATCCGTTTTGAAGAAGGAAATGTTCGCTATGAATATTTCTTTCCGATGAATGACCCGGAGACGGTCCTACTGATCGATGCGTGGGAAAACCAGGAGGCAATCGATCGGCATCACGCATCACCGATGATGCATACAATTGCGGAGCTTCGTGAGAAATACGATCTGCATATGAAGGCGGAAAGATATCTTTCGGACGAGCTGCCGGAATCCGATGAGGGTTTTATACGGTCCTGACGGAATTTGATAAGTCCCTATGATTAAATTGCACTTTGCTCGTGAATGTGGTATAGTGTTTTTCAACAGCGAAAAGACGTGCGGCAGCCGCTCGTCTGAAAATGTACTGCATGGGACGAAAAGGATGCGGGAAATCATAAGGAGGAACCATGGAAAAGTACAGGAACTTCAAGATTGCGTCCTATATCCGGGCCTATGAGCTTGTGGATATTACGGATGACGAGATCCAGGCAGGTATTGACTATTTTCAGCAGTATACCCATCTGGACAAGATGTACATCGAGAACCACCGAGGCAAGGTGGATATTCCGGTGAAGCGGCTTCAGGAAGTCAAGGAGCTCTGCGAGCGGAACGGCCTTGAAGTCGCCGGTGGCATTACCTCGACCCAGTTCGTGAACGGGGTCCGGAAGCCGTCCTACTTCGATACCTTCTGCTACACAGATCCCGACCACAGGGCCGAGTATGTCAGAATCGTCCGGGAGCTGGCGAGTGTTTTCGACGAGATCATTCTGGACGATTTCTTCTTCACCGCCTGCCGCTGTGAGATGTGCATCAAGGCGAAGGGGAAGATGTCGTGGAAGGGTTACCGCCTGAAGCTGATGGAAGACTTTGCGCAGGTGATCGTGGATGAGGCGCACAAGGTCAACCCGAAGATGAAATTCGTCATCAAATACCCGAACTGGTACGAAAGCTATCCGGAAACCGGCTTCAACCCCGGAATGCAGAAGGATATCTTTGACGGCATCTATTCCGGAACGGAGACCCGTCTGACCTTCTCGCCGCAGCATCTGCAGCGCTATGAGTCGTATTCGATTATCCGTCTCATGAACAATACCGCGCCCGGGAAGAACGGCGGCGGTTGGGTGGATCTCGGCGGTTCACAGCTGAATATCACGAACTGTGTCGAGCAGTGCGCGCTGACGGTGCTTGCCCGTACGCCGGAGCTTACGCTCTGGAACTTCAATTCCTACAACGGCTCGGACGTGCTCCCGGCAGTCGGCCGCGCCCTTCAGAAGATTGACGCGATCCTTGATCGGGCAGGCGAGCCGATCGGCGTCAGCACCTGGGAACCCTTCAACGGCGACGGCGAGGACCAGCTTTATAACTATCTCGGCATGTGCGGTCTTCCGATCGAGCCGGTGCGTGATCTTGACAGCAAGGCGCCGGTGGTATTCTGCACCGAAGCGACCGGTGAGGATCCCGACTGCGTGGAAAAGCTGGAGGAGTATGTCCGTAACGGCGGCAATGCTGTGGTGACGATCGGCTTCTTCCGCAGGATGTACGACAAGGGCGTCAAGGACTTCACCTCTGTCCGGCTGACCAACCGTCATGTTCTCGGCGACTGCTTCATGATTGACAACGCAAACTATATGGATAAGGAGGTTGGATACGCGAAAAAGCCGATCCTTTTTGAGATCATCAGCTATAAGACGAATGCGACGCAGGCTGATATTTCCGTGATGGTCGATGAAGACAATTTCCCGGTCATGACCGAGGATAATTACGGAAAGGGCCGTTTCTTCATCCTGAATGTGCCGGAGAATTTCGCGGATCTTTACAAGCTTCCGCTGAAGGTGATCCGGAACATCAATAAGCATCTGACCATGTATCAGCGTGTGTATGTCGGCGCGTCCACCAAGGTCAATCTCTTCCCCTATGATAATAACGTCTACGTGTTATACGGTTATGATGAAAAGGGCGGAGACATTGAACTGATCGTCCGCGGGGATTCGAACGGTATCAAGGACCTCGATACCGGCAGGGTCTACACTGAGAAGCTGTCCCGGCCGGCGCCTGCACACCGCGGAGACGCGACTAATGTGATCGACGAGCCGATCGAATATGTCTATAATATCAAGGTTCCGCAGGGCAAGTATTTCACCTTCAGCGTGATCTGAGCTGAATTCTTTTCCTGATCGAAGAAGGAGGGCTGCTGATGAAGTATCCTGGAATGCCTTCTGGACTATGTGATGAATGAGGCCGGCAGAGGAACGGATTTCAGGCGGCAGGGCACGATGCCCGAGGGTGCGGCATTCTGCGACTGCGGGTATTCGAAAAAGACCGCATCCTGAGATTCCGCTTGTATTTCTGCAGGTACAGCGCTATAATCAGTAGTAATTAATAGAAAGGACGGTACCTGATGATGAAGGAAATTACTCAGTACATCAAGGAAGCGGGATGCTTCTTCCTCGGAACCACAGATGGCGATCAGCCGGAAATTCGTCCGATCGGCGTGCTTCAGGAGTATGACGGAAAGCTCTATACGGCTGTCGGAAAGCACAAAAACGTTTACAAGCAGATCGAAAAGAACCCGAAGGTTGTTCTGTGTGCGATGAAGCCGCAGGCCGGCTGGGTCAGAGTGCGGGCGACGGCTGTGGAAGCGCCGCAGGAAATCGTGGATCGGGTATTTGAAGACAATCCCTTCCTGAGAACCCTTTACAATGAAGAGACCGGCAATACGCTTGGAGTGCTGGAACTCACGGACGGCGAAGTGGAGTTCTGCGGCATGGGCGGCCCGGAGAGAACAGAAAAGCTGTGATGAATATGGCGGACGAAAAGAAAATGGTTCCCGACAAATACGAGGGACTGTCGATCTTTCGT
>CAMOZF010000152.1 GCA_946630765.1 uncultured Lachnospiraceae bacterium
TGGAGGAAGTCGGGCTTCGGGTGAAGAACGTTACCGCGTGGAAAAACCAGCCCTGGCCGTTCACGTCGACGCTTCTTTTCGGCTTTTTCTGCGACCTTGACGGGGATGATACGATTACGCTTCAGGAAGACGAGCTTTCTGTCGCGGAGTGGGTGAACCGGGCTGATATGCAGGACCGTTCGGCAGATATCAGCCTGACGAGCAATATGATGGAAGCCTTCCGGCTCGGGAAGGATCCGCGCAGCGTCTGAAGCATAACACTGCGAAGCGGATAAAGGCAGGGAAAGAAATAAAGGAGGTATCCTATGGACAAACGAACACGCGTATTGAACGCAATGAACAAGCTTCCGGTGGATCACGTACCCTGCGGGTTCTGGTTCCATTTCGGAGGGAAAGAGGCTCACGGCGAGGACTGTGTCCAGGCGCACCTGAAGTATTACCGGGAGACGGATCTGGACTTCATGAAGGTTATGTCGGATGGATTTTTCGCCTATCCGCTGTCGTACAATGTGCAGAAATGCGAAGACTGGTACAAGCTTGCGCCGATCGGGAAAGACCATCCGTATATTAAGGACCAGGTCTGGCGTGCGAAAAGGCTCGTTGAGGAAATCGGCAGCGAGCGCTGCATTTTCTACAATGTTTTCGCTCCGTTCTCCGCGATCCGTTTCGCAACAGACGATGCTTTTGTGATGGAATGCCTGAAGGAGGATCCGAACGCGGTGCTGTACGCGCTCGATGTGATCGCCCAGGACCAGGCGCTCCTTTCCGAGCTTCTGATCCGTGAAGCCGGCTGCGACGGTATTTACTTCCCGGTGCAGGGCGGAGAATGGGACCGCTTTACGCCTGAGGAATACCACAAATATGTGTCGCCGTCGGAGCTGTATGTTCTGGAGCACGCAAACCGCTGGTCCGACAATAACATCCTGCACTGCTGCGGCTGGGCAGGCGACAAGAACAATCTTTCTCTGTGGAAGGATTACCCGGTGAAGTGCGTGAACTGGGCGGTTCATGTAGAAGAGGTCGGCCTTGAGGAAGGCCGGGTGCTTTTCGGCAACAAGGCCACGCTCGGCGGCTTCAAGACGCTCTGGGATGCCGACCACGAAGAGGGCATTCTCTACGAGGGCACGAAGGAAGAGCTTCAGGAGTACACGAGAAATATGATTCTCGACCACGGCAAGATCGGCCTGCTTCTCGGCGGCGACTGCACGATCAGCACGAAGCTTCCGTGGGAGCGGATCAAATGGGTTGTGGAAGCTGCAAGAAGCATCTGATCTGAGCATTGTAAAGGAGATATTCTATGAAATATTTATTTATCGGCGGCACTGGCAATATCAGTAAATACATCACGAAGGGACTTCTCGCTGCCGGTGAAACCGTGTATCTGGTCAACCGCGGCAACAGAAATGACGACCTCGAGGGCGACGTTCACTATATCACCGCGGACATCAATACTGACGAAGGCGTGGAAACGGTCCGGGAATATATTAAGGACATGAGCTTCGACGCGGTCGCCGACTATATCGTCTTCACGGTGGAGCAGGCGGAGCGTGACTTCAATCTGTTCAACGGAAAAACGAAGCAGTACCTGACCTTCTCGTCCGCGTCGGTGTATCAGACGCCGCCGGTGAGTCCCTACATTACCGAGGCGACGCCGCTGAAAAACCCGCTCTGGCTGTATTCCAGGAATAAGATCAAGATCGAGGAATACCTGATGCAGAAGTACCGGGAGTGCGACTTCCCGATCACGATTGTGCGCCCGAGCCACACCTACGGCGAAACCTATGTGCCGCTCGCGTTCCACGGAAAGAATTCCTACAGCGTCCTTCAGCGGATGCTTCAGGGCAAGCCGGTCATCATCCCCGGCGACGGACGCTCCCTGTGGGTTGTCACGCACAGCTCGGACTTCGCGAAGGGCTGCATCGGACTTTTCGGCAATATTCACGCGATCGGCGAGACCTACCATATCACCACGGACGAGCTGGTGACCTGGGACCAGATCTACCAGGTCGCGGCGGATACTCTGGGTGTCGAGCCGAAATTCATCCACGTCGCATCCGAGCTGATCGCGGCAACCTGGCCGGGCGGCGGACAGTGGGGGAATCTGCTCGGCGACAAGTCGAACTCGGTGATCTTCGACAACAGCAAGCTGAAGCGCGTGGTGCCGGACTTTGTCTGCACGAAGCGGATGGATCAGGGCATCAGGGAATCCGTTCTGTACATGATGAGCCATCCGGAGCTTCAGATCGAGGATCCGGACTTCGATGCCTACTGCGACAAGCTGGCGGCGGGTGTTGAGAAGCTGAAAAACGAAATGCTTGGCGAATAAAATGACCAGCTGCGGAGGGCTTCCTTTACGAGGAAGCCCCCGGCTTTGGAGGAAAAATGTTCAAGAAAATGTGCACGGCGGTGCTCGCGTCCTTCCTGATCCTGGCGCTTCTTTCAGGCTGTCAGAAGCCCGAAAAGCTCCCGGAAGAGACCACTGCACCGACCGAAACTGAGGAAGAATCGACGGCGGCTGAGACCGAAGAAGAAACTACGACAGCAGAAGAATCCACGGAAACAGTAGCATCCGAAACGCCCGCCGAAACCGAGACAGAGACGGCGGCCGAAGAACCCGATCCCCGGCTCTCGGCGCTCGACAATTATGAAAACGTCTTCATTGTGACAGGGGAAGAGGGCGCCAATGTCCGCACACAGCCGAAGACCGATTCGGACATTCTCGGAATGGTTCCGTATCTCGGCGGCGGCGACGTCAAAGGCCGGGAAGGCGACTGGCTCAAGGTCGTCACCTGCGGACTCGACGGCTATCTCTATGCACCGCTGGCCGTGACCGGCGAGGAAGCAAAAGCGCTTGCGGTGCAGCAGGTGCAGTGGGCCTGCGAGATGACCGAGGAGTCGGTCAATATCCGCGATGCCGCGTCTCTTGACAGCAACGTGATCGGAAGCGCCGCCCGCGGGCAGACCTTCAGGGTCACCGGGCTTCAGGGCGACTTTTTTGAAATTGACTACAACGGGACCACGGCCTATGTGAGCCGTACGGTCTCGAAAGACCGATATATTCTGCAGGAAGCGCAGGTCTATGAGAAGACGCCTGCGGCGCAGGAAAATGCCGGGAGCGCGGAGGCGGAGAGTCCGTCTGCCGCCCAGAGCCCGGAACAGGCAGCGCCTGCGCCTCAGACGACGCAGGTGGTGGAAGCTGCGATGAATACCGGCTCTGCACCGCAGGCCGTCGTGCAGGGCAGCAACGGACTGACCGTCTGCATCGACGCCGGGCATCAGCAGCACGGCATGAGCGAGATGGAGCCCAACGGCCCAGGATCCACCGTGATGAAGGCCAAGCTGACCACGGGAACCGCCGGCTGCGCGACAGGCATTCCGGAATATCAGACGACGCTTGCCGTCGCCCTCCAGCTTCAGAATGAGCTTGCCGCAAGAGGCTACACGGTCGTCATGATCCGCACCACCAACGACTGTCCGGTCAGCAATGCCGAGCGCGCCGTGATCGCCAACGAGTACGGCAGCAGCTGCTTCCTGCGCATTCACTGCAATTCGGTCACCGACCCGAATGTCACCGGCGTGATCAGCTACGCACCGGCGCCCGGAAACCCCTACATGGATGCCGGAAACGTGGATCAGAGCAATGCCTTTGCCAATATCGTGAACGCGAAGACCTCGGAGGCGACCGGCGCCCAGAACCGCGGCATTATCCAGGACAACTCGATGACCGGCATCAACTGGTGCAAGGTCCCGGTATCGATCATCGAGATGGGCTTCAGTTCCAACCCGACCGAAGACCAGCTGATGAACGACCCCTCGTACCAGGCGAAGCTTGTCCAGGGCATGGCAAACGGCATCGACGCCTACTTCGGAAGATAAATGGAGAGCAGTCATGGGATTATTTCGATCCAGAACAACGGTTCACGTCATGGGGAACCGTTCCGATGAAAGCGGCGCCGACGGGCGCTACAGAAAACAGGCCAGAGAGAATAAAAGACGTGAGAAGGAGAAGCTGAAAAACCTGGTGCTGGAGCCGAAAAGCACGGCGGAGCTCCGCGGCTATATTGAGGCAAAGTACAAGGTGAAGGAACTGGCACGGGACGACGACCGCTTCCGGAATGCCTTCCTCGGTGTGAAGGCGCACCTCGTATTCCGCGACGCGCCGGAGCTTCTGAAAACGCCGGAATATCCGGAGCCGAACCATCCGCCCGAATCCGAAAATGATCCGGACTATCTGGACTACAACGCCAACAAAGAGGCGCGGTACCAGGAGGCCCTCAGGGTTCCACGGGAGGATTTCCCGATGCATTTGCATGTCTATAACATCCCGATCAATCAGGGGTCGCTTCCCGTTGCATGGCTCGAGGTTTACATCGAAACCGATCACGAATACCTGGCCTTCAAGGTGATCCGTCTCGAGTACGAGGAGCATTACTCGATCGACCGCACAATAGAGGACATCGTGCGCTTCTTCGGCGCGGGGCCGGACGATCAGGCAGCGGATAATGAACGGTATCGGCAGTATCTGAACGCAGTATAAAGAATCAAGATGAAAACCCCGGCCGCGTTGCGGCCGGGGTTTTCATGACATGTTGGAGTCGCTCGGGATGACACGATCAGCACAGAACCGGGGGTTCGTTTCGGACGTCGGAAAGGAGCTCGCGGAGCTTTTCCTGCGCCTCGCCGACAATCTGCAGATATACACCGCCCTCGCCGCCGTTTACGGCGCCGGAAGCGATGATGGTCGCTTCACAGCCGGTGAGGAGGCGGATCGCGTCCAGCTCGCAGAAGGCTTCACCGGGGGCGCGGAAGAGGCGAAGACCGGAGGCCTCCGGGTCATTGACAAGGCTTTCCAGGGCGTCAAGGTCGGTATCGACACGTTTCTCGACGCCGACGGGAAGGATCAGCTTCGCGCGGCGCGCGGTGACGGCGCGGGCGGCTTCCATGATCGTTCCGCCGGTTTCGGCATTTCCGAGGAGGATTGCGGCCGTGCGGTTTGAGAGATTCAGCGCGTTCGCGCCTTTGAAAATAATATCGCCGGCCTTCAGGGTCCTGCAGACCTCCGGCAGATCCTGCGGCGCGGAAAAGCGCGGGACGCCCTTTTCGATCACAAGGTCGCCGAGCTGCTCGCAGACCTGAAGCTTAGCGCCGGGCGGCAGCGCAACGCCTCTGTGGAAGGCCGGAAAATTGACACAGGGATCTGAACCGGTTTCT
>CAMOZF010000153.1 GCA_946630765.1 uncultured Lachnospiraceae bacterium
AATTACCCTCGGCTCGGGTGTATGGCTGCCGGGAGTGACATGAAACTCGCCTGCGGGATTGCATTTTTTCGTCGGAGACGCGGGAAGTCTCCTCCGAAAGAAACGCAATAACCCTCCGCTCAGGATGACATATTTGCATAGTGTAATCAGAATTCGCCTGCGGGGCTTGGCTCCGCGGGCTTTTTACGCGGCAGGAGGGAGGTGCCGAAATCCCGGAGGTCGCGAAGGTATTCTTCGAGGAAGCTTTTCATGAAGCGGGAGATCTCGGGGCTGTTCTTGAATTCCTTCATCATGCCGAGGAGTTTGGCGGGGCGCAGCTTCGTGATGTCGCCGACGGTTTCGGAGCCGTTGATGGTGAGAATTTCAAAAAGCTCGCTAATAAAGTGCTTTCTTGCTTCATCGTCCATTTCCGAAAGCACGGTTTCGAGCTTTTCGTCAAGAATCCGGCTGCTGTTTCGAAGGCCCGGCGCCCGGACAAAGGCTGTGCCGAGGAGCTCCCAGGAAAAACAGGTGTGGGCGGCAAGGCCCGGAGCCGAGGTCTGAACATAGAAGGAAGAGCCGCGATTGTAGAAGAAGGATCCGACGATGGAGTATTCCGGCCGGATCGACAGCAGCTTTTCCGCAATGGACTGGTAGGCTGCCGAGTGGATAAACGCCGCATGGAAGCCGGGGCCGTCCAGATTCACGATGGAGAGGATCCGGGACTTTTCCTGATCGGGCAGCGAGGCAGCGGCATAGATGCCGATATTTCCGCCCTTACTGTGTCCGCAGACATGGAAATTTCCGGGATGCGCAAAGAAGGTCCATTTCAGATATTCCGCGGCGCTGATCTGCGCAGGAATACTTTCCTGCATGGTCAGGTACAGATCTTCCTTCCAGCCGGCGAGGTTGTCGTCCGTCCCGCGGAAAGCGGCAACATTTGTTCCGTCCGGCAGAATGATCGTGACAGCGGCAAACTGCTCCGAAGCGCCCTCAACGCCGACCGCGGACAGAACCTCGCGGTAGCCTGACAGCTTCAGCTGACTGTAGCGGGCGGAAGCGGCCATTTTCCTGAAAAGCTCCAGCTTCCGCTGCTGGTTGTTTCCTTCGGGAACGCTTCGCACCTCAGGATCATTGTACATATTGAGATAGGCCTGAAACAGGCTGATTGTCTGCTCGTCGGCGGGAACGATATTTTTCAGATCGATATAAGAGAAGGTCGCAAGCACTGCGAGATCCACCTCATTCAGCGGCGACTTCTCGAATGACAGATCGCCGCGCCAGTCGATATAGTCCAGAAGGTTGGCCATGATTTCCTCCAGAAGGTACGGATTTGTGTGTATTTTATCATAGTTGGGGGAGGATTTCAATCAGGAGGGATGGGATCCCTCGACTCGGGCTTCGACCGCACGCCCTCGCTCGGGATGACAGGGAGGGAATGGTACGCTCACGATGACAGAAAAATCCCCTGTACGGCGGAAAAACCGTACAGGGGAGGGATTCAGTTGGTGTATTAATTGGTTCAGCCCGCTCAGGCCTTCAGCAGGTTTTGGACTGCGAGGACAAGGAACATGTAGTTCAGGGAGCCGCCGCCCATGACGTATTCTGTCTGCTGCCAGAGGAAGGGAAACTCGAGGAGCTCCGGGAAGTCCGGACGGATCAGTGCGGTTCCCGAGACAACGCCGCCGGGGATATAGGACCAGTCGGCGCGGTTCATGCCGTAGGCAACGGTTACCGAACGGGTGCCGATGCCGGAGGCGAAGGAGGCGGTGTTGGAGCCCGGATGGCAGCCGAGAACAAAGTTCAGGGCATTCATCAGAAGCTCGGCGGGGAAGATCTCCGGATAATTCTTGTACAGGAAGTAGTAATTCACGGCAAGACCCTGAATTTCCCAGCCGGCGCCCCAGATCTTCGGACGGTAGGGGATGCCGTAAGGCGTTTCCATACTCATCTTGCGGATATGCTCCGAGAGGAGAAGGAGTGCGCTTCTGAAGTCTTCCCGGAAGGCCGGATCGTCGATCTTTTTCGCGACGCGCGCGATGAACCAGGCGGTTTCCTGCATATGTTCAAGGATCAGCTCCTTGTTCGCCAGAATGTCCTGAAGGTAGCACGGATCTTCTGTGGTCAGGTACAGCTCGACAGCGGCCTGAAGCTTCGCAAAGAGCGCGCGGCCTTCGGCTTTTGTCACGCGGTACAGAGATTCTGCAGTTTCGAGGCATTCCTTTTCAAGGGCCTCGCTGTAGCTTCGCATTGCCCGGGAGGAAGCAGCGAGATAAGCGGCAATTGTAAACTCGCGGAAGGGGTTGTCCTCCGTGAAGACGAAACGGTCGTCCTCGTCACCGACGATACCCTCGGTCATTGCCGCAGCGTCGCCAAGAAGCACGTACTGCCGCAGGC
This sequence comes from uncultured Lachnospiraceae bacterium, assembly GCA_946630765.1. The sequence continues at coordinate 2,377 of CAMOZF010000153.1, forward strand.
TGTTGCAGATGATGCCGCGGTAGAGTCTGCCGAATGCGCGGTAGGAGCCGAGAACCGTCAGAAGGCCGTGCTCGATCTGCTGCAGGACGTCGTTTTTTCCGTCGGGCTGGTGAATTTCGGTGATCTGATGCACCTGATCGATCGTTGTCGCGTCATAGTCCACGCCGAATTCCTCGAAGCAAAGCGCAAGCTTGTAACATTCGCCGGCCTGCGACTCGACTCTGAGGTCGAAGTCGCCTGCATCATGCCAGCCGCCCTTATTAAGACCGGGCACGTGGTCGCCGGGGTTGTATTTACTGAGCGTGCTGTCGCCCTGTTTGTAGCCGTCGAAGAGGGTGTAGGAACGGGGCGCCATCCGGGCGTCGTCCATGTGGCAGCGCCCGTGCCAGACGCGGTATTTTTCGGAAACGCGCATGTGGCACATCTGGACCGGCAGGAAATATTCGAGCACAGGCTGCCAGACGCCGCGGTCATAGACGTCTGCTGCAATGCGGAACACGGAAGAGCAGGCGTCGCCGTACTGGATATAGTAGAGGCCTTCTTCCGAGACTTCCGAGAAATCCGCACACAGGTAGTTGTAGCGGAGGAAGCTGCCCCATCTGACGGTCGGAAGATCGCAGACCTTTTCCTTTCCGACAGCGGTGAGCTTCATCAGGACAGCGTCCGTCAGATTGTCGTCGCGGGCGTCAAGCTCGATGAAGGCGGTCTTTTTCTGCGAAGGATGGTAGCCGACCTGGGAGATCTGCACGACCGGCGAATAGATCCAGTCCTCGCAGACATTCGGGCGAATGTGCCAGACGATCGCGCCGTCGGTTTTCCCTTCCGGGACTTCAGATGAGAGCACAAACCAGCCGTTATTGTGGTTCATGCGTCCGTCATACAGTTTCAGATCTGCGGTTTCCGAACAGATGCTCATGCGCATCAGCGGGTCCTCCGGACAGCAGGTGAACTGCCGCCCGACGGCATAGGGCGCGGCGATCAGGTCGTCCGCGACGATCGGATTGTAGCCCTTGCCTTCGCCGGCGAGAGTTTTCCGGTCCGCGCCGTCACTGATTTCCGGAAGATGTCCGGTATGCGCGTAGTTACTGGACTGCTCGAGCACGGGGCCGTTGGGCTGTCTCGGGAAAATGCCGGACTTCTCGTCCATGATCCAGCTCTTTCCGAAAAGATATCCCGGGAAAAATTCCAGATTGAAGGAGAGCTTTCCGACGAATTCCGGTGGGACCGGCGTGGAAAGATCGACCGTGACGGTCAGGCCGTCCGGCTCGCCCAGAACGGTCACATTGTAATCGAGCTCGCAGTCCGGGTAGATCATCGGGTTGAAGCCCCGAAGATGGCGGTCGATGTCCGGGTAGTGCATGGTGACCGTGATGCTGTTCTTTTCTTCATCGCTGACCCGGTCGGTTTTCTTCGGCACAGGCTGCCACTGGCCGGGCGTCTGCTCGAAACGGATGTCGCCGTTTGTTGCGATTCGTTTCCCGTGCATGATGATGGAGACGCCGGACTGGTGGCCTTCGGGATAGAAATCGTCAAATGCCATACAGTCGACGCCGAGGCTGCGGAAATATCCTGCCCCCTTTTTGAGCAGGAATCCCTTGCTGTTTTCAGTTTTGTCCATAGTTTACGCCTTTCTGATTGCGGAAAAAGCACTTTTCACGTGCATGCTTTTCCCTGAAAATTGTTATTGCCATCATAACACAGGCGGAAGAAAAATACAACGCCTGAAAAATGTCTTGAAAAAAGCCCGTCTTCCATGTATCATAAGGAAGAAAACATAAAAACCTTCATCTGGACTTTTTATCGGAGGGAAATATGAGCCTGGGAAACAGCTTTTACTTTAACTGGGAACCTGCGCTGATGACATTGATTCAGCAAGGCCTCGGAGATACCGCTGTCAGTATCATGTCGGTCATTACGATGCTCGGAGAAGAGTATGTCATGGTGGCGATCTTTGCCTTTGTCTATTTCTGCTGGGACAAGAAGGCAGGGGTTTTCATCGGAACAAACCTGATGGTCAATCTGACGCTGAATCCGATGATCAAGAATATCTTCCTGAGACGGCGGCCCTACATGGACCACGAATCGGTTAAGTGTCTGAAGCCGGTCGACAACAAGGCCGACATCTACGATATCAGCGCGCAGGGCTACAGCTTCCCGAGCGGACATTCGAATAATTCCGTGACCTTCTACGGGTCGATTGCCGCAGCGCTGAAAAAACGCTGGATGATCATCGCGGCAGTCCTTCTTGCACTTCTGATCGGCTTTTCGCGGGTCGCGGTCGGCGTGCACTATCCGACTGATGTGCTTGCAGGCTGGGCCGTCGGCATCGCGATCATTCTCGTGATGTCCTTCTTGCAGGAGAAGATTCAGAAAAAATGGATCCTGTACCTCGCACTTCTCGTGCTTGCCGCACCCGGCTGGTTTTACTGCCGCAGCAACGACTACTTCAACGGCTTCGGCATGATGACGGGCTTTTTCGCGGGCGTGCTTTTTGAAGAGAAGTACGTACAGTTCCGGGAAACCAGGACCTGGTACCGGATGGTTCTTCGCGTGGTGCTCGGCGGCGCGATTTTCCTCGGGCTGAACACGCTTCTGAAGCTTCCGTTCCCGAAAAGCCTGCTGGAATCCGCGACGATGCCGCAGTACATCATCCGCTGCTGCCGCTATGCGATCGTCGTCTTCGTGATGACCGGCGTTTATCCGCTTCTGTTCCGGATCCTGGACCGGCGGGAAGAGAAGAAGAAACAACACTGAAGAAACGCCGGAAACCGTGCTTTTACGGCGCATAAGCGTTCA
>CAMOZF010000154.1 GCA_946630765.1 uncultured Lachnospiraceae bacterium
TTCCTTTCCGCAGCCGATGTATGTGAAAAAGATCGACCCCGAAGAAAACACCGTGACGCTTTCGGAAAATGCGGCGCTCTTTTCAAGGGAACTTATCGCCTCGGACATCAATCTGATCGCTGTCCCGGAAATCCGCGGGGAAATGCACCTGAAGGCCCGCGTGCGCTACCATCACAAGGAGCAGTGGGCGAGCGTGATGCCTGGGGAGGGCGGAACCCTTCGCGTGGTTTTCGACGAGCCGCAGCGGGCGATCACGAAGGGCCAGTCGCTGGTTCTCTATGACGGAGACACGGTGGTCGGCGGCGGAACTATTATAGAAACCGAGTAAATACTGTCAATCGACAATCTGACGGTTTAAAAAGAAATATTCCGCAGAAAAGACCCTTGAAAATCAGGGGTCGTTTGATTATAATGTTCTTTTGTATTTGCGAAAAAAAGGACGGTACGATGAACTGGAACTTTTTGTTTTTCTTAAATAGTGTTCTTTTCGGCGCCGGCCTTGCAATGGACGCATTTTCGGTCTCGATGGTGCGCGGTCTTCTGGAACCCCGGATGAAACACAGACGGGCGGTTCTGATTGCCGGAACCTTTGCACTGTTTCAGACGGCGATGCCGCTTCTCGGGTGGCTTTTTGTCCATCTTCTCGTGGAGCGCTTCTCTGTTCTTCAGAAATTCACGCCCTGGATCGCGCTGATTCTGCTTCTGTACATCGGAATTCAGATGATCGTCGAGGCAGTGCGGGAGAAGAACGAGGAGGAGAGCGAGGGGAATTTTGGGGCAGGAAAGCTGCTTCTGATGGGCGTCGCGACCTCGATCGACGCGCTTTCCGTGGGCATCACGATCGCGGAGCTCCCGTGGCAGATGGCTTTAGTGGAAGCGCTTCTTATCGGTCTTGTGACCTTCGGGATCTGCCTTTTCGGCGTGCGTCTCGGAATGCTTTTCGGCATCCGTTTCAGGAAATACGCCGGACTCATCGGGGGCATCATCCTGATCCTGATCGGTCTCGAGGTCTTTATCACCGGAGTGTTTTTCTGAAGCTTCGCCGCAGATACCGCGCCCGTGAAGGGGCATTTTGTAATTTTTTTATAGTTTGGGGGAAAGAGAAAAATGTGGCTGCCGATTCTTCTATTTGTTGTCGGTCTTGTGTGCCTGATCAAGGGCGGTGACTGGTTTGTAGACGGTGCGACGGGAGTCGCGAGACGTTTTCACGTACCGGAATTCATCATCGGTGCGACTGTGGTGTCCATTGGAACGACGCTGCCGGAGGTTATGGTTTCCGCGACGTCCGCGGTGCAGGGCATCGGCGATATGGCTTACGGAAACGCGATCGGTTCCGTCATCTGCAACACCGCGCTGATCTCGGCGCTGACGGTTGCGATCCGCCCGACGAAGGTTGAGCGGAAATCATTTGTTACGCCGGTCATCTGCTTCTTCATTGCGGCGGCGTTCTACATGTTCATTTCCTATGTGTTCAAGGACTTTGCCAGAATCACGGGCGTCATCCTTCTTCTGATGTTCATTGCCTACATGGCGATCGTCCTCATCCGCGGCTTTAAAAATCCGGAGCCCGCACAGGAAGAGGAAGCGGAAGAGCTGGATCCGCTGTGGAAAACGCTGGTAATTCTGATCCTCGGCGCGGCGCTGATCGCGGTCGGCGCGCGGCTTCTTGTCAATAACGGCACCAAAATCGCACAGTGGCTCGGCGTGCCGGATTCGGTTATCGCCCTGACCTTTGTCGCTCTCGGAACCTCGCTTCCGGAGCTCGTGACGGCGATCACCTCTCTCGTGAAGGGCCACAGCAACCTTTCTCTTGGAAACATCGTCGGCGCGAACTTCTTCAATCTCGCGCTCGTGAGCGGCGTGTCGATTGCACTTGCGCCCTTCAAGCTTCCGGCCGCGAAAATGATCGGCGGCATGAACGCGTCCCTGGTTGTGGACCTTCCGCTGATGCTCCTTGTCATGATCATCCTGACGATTCCGACACTGCTTCGTCAGAAGCTTTCGCGCGCACAGGGCATTCTGCTGCTTCTTCTGTACGCAGCCTACGTGGTATTCCAGTTTGCGGTGTAAATAGCCCCGTCTATTTCGCAGATTCAGGGACTTTACCTTTTCCGGAAAAAGGAATATACTATGCGTAATCCTTAAGGATTGCACATTTGTGAATGACGGATTCATAAGAAAGGAAGGTTTGGTTATGGATTCATTCGGTGAAGTTGTTGGTGTGGTGCTTCTGATAGCACTGGCGGTCTTTGTACTGATCGCGATCTTCAGAAATATCGTGATCGTCCCGCAGGCGACGCAGTTCGTGGTCGAGCGGCTTGGCAAATATAGAAAGACCTGGGAAGCGGGTCTGCATCTGAAGATTCCGATTATCGAGCGGATCGCGAAGCGCGCGTCACTCAAGGAGCAGGTGCTCGACACACCGCCGCAGCCCGTGATCACCAAGGATAATGTAACGATCCAGATTGACTCGGTTGTGTATTTCCACATCTTTGACGCGAAGCTTTTTGCCTACGGTGCGCATGATCCGGTGGTGGCCCTTGAAAATCTGTCGGCGACGACCCTCCGTAACATTGTCGGTGAGCTGACGCTCGACGAATGCCTGACCTCCCGTGATACGATCAACGGCCGTCTGACGCAGACGCTTGATGAGGCGACCGACCGCTGGGGCATCAAGGTGGAGCGCGTGGAGCTGAAAAATATCATTCCTCCGGCGGAAATCCGTGCTTCGATGGAGAAGGAAATGAAGGCGGAACGTGAGCGCCGTCAGACAGTTCTTGAGGCGGAAGGCCACAAGCAGGCGGTCATTACCCGTGCAGAAGGTGACAAGCAGGCGATCGTTCTCGCCGCGGAAGGTGAGCGCGACGCCCGGATTGCAAGAGCCCAGGGTGAGGCGCAGGCCATCTATCTTGCCAAGAAGGCCGAGGCGGACGGTATCAAGGAGCTCCTGAATGCGAAGATTGACGAGCGCGTACTGGAGCTGAAGCGCTATGAAGCCATGGTGAAAATGGCCGACGGCCATTCGGCGAAGATCATCATTCCGACCGATATGGTGCAGAGCGTGAAAAACGCCGTAACCTTCTCGGAAACCGCCGGCATCGGCAGTGTGACCGAAGGCCGCGAGCCGGAACCCGCCCCTGCCTATATTGATCCCTGCTGCGACGACGAACAGGTCGTGATCCCCGGCAGCGAAAAGTAAAAAAGTGTGTCATGCTCGGGATGACATAAAAAACTCCCCCTCCGGACGCCTGGAACGTTGTCCGGAGGGGGAGTTTTATGTAGTAGTGAACTCACTTCGCAAGATACTTCCGAAGCCACAGACCGGAATCGGTCAGGTCCGCGTCGGTGAAGCCGGAGGTCTTGTCGCAGTCGGGCTTGATGAGGGCGCAGGTTTCGTCCTTGTTGCTGAGATTCCAGCAGCAGGAGCTGATGTGGTTTTCGTCCAGGAGGGCGGTCCAGATGTCGCCCTGCTCGGCATTTGCCGTGCCCTTGCCGGAGGAATCGGAGATTCCGTACTCGGTGACGAAGACCGGAAGGCCCTTCTCGAGCGCGGCCTTGAGGTCGTTCCGGATGCTGTCCTGATGCGTATCTGCGTAGAAGTGGAGCGTATACATGACGTTTTCGAAGTCCAGCATGTCATAGGTCGGCGCCATGATCAGCTTGCTCCAGCTGGGCGTGCCGACGATGATGACGGAGTCCGGGTCATTTGCGCGGATGACGGGGATCACGGTCTCGGCGTAGCTCTTGATTTCGGCCCACTGGCAGTTATTGGGCTCGTTGCAGATCTCATAGAGGACATTGTCGTGATCCGCGTACTTTTTCGACATCTCATCGAAAAAGGCGATCGCGGCCTCTTCATTTTTATGCGGGTTGCCGTCGGACAGGATGTGCCAGTCGATCAGCGCGTACATTCCCTCCTCGGTGCAGAGCTGAACGCCCGTATCGATCAGGCCCTTCAGATATTCCGGATCACCGTTCTTGGTGGTGTAGCCCATGTTTTCCTGCGTGTACATCGCAAGACGCACAATATCGACGCCCCATTCGGTTTTCAGCTCATGGAAGCATTCTTTGTTGATGTACTGCGGAAACCAGGCAATTCCGTGGGTGCTGAGGCCCTTAAGCTGAACCGGCTCATTCTTCTCATTGACGAGGTATCTGCCGTCGACATGCAGCTTCTGAATGCCCTTTTTCCCGGCACAGCCCGAAAGAAGAGCCGCCGTCATCGCAAGGCTCAGAAGAAGGACGGCGCACATTCTGAAAATCTTCCCGTGGTTCATAAGACTTCCTTTCCGATCATGACGCATGAAAACGTCCGTATGATCAGGTTTTTAATGAATTTATCATATCATATCTGTCTGAAATGTCAAAGAATTTCCTGAAATCTGCGGATATTTCTATATAAAGCCGATAAATGAGCGCTTGCAATCAGCGGAATCTGTGCTATACTTGTTGGAAAGCGGCGATAAGCGCCGCGATCTAGTTGAAACCTGCAGGAAAGCGCGGCAACGCGCACCGAAGGAGTAACACTCTCAGGTGTCCTTAGGAAAGGACGGAGACTGCCGGCGGATAGAACTTTGGAGACGCCCGGGAAACCGGGGGCCGAAGGGGCAACGGAACTCTTTCCGAAATCTCTCAGGCAAAAGGACAAAGAAGACTACTTATGTTTAAGACTGTGTTTTTTGTAACTTTCCTGAGAGCCGGATGCCATCGTCCGGCTCTTACATTTGGAAAAGCGCCGAAAGCCCCCGTTCTTCAGGAACAGACAACATTGCGGAAAGGGGAATTATGGAACAGTTTCTTCAGAAGGTTACACAGATTAATGACGCGATCAACGGGTTCGTCTGGGTGCGGGTCGGATTGTGGCTTTTGATCGCCGTCGGCATCATTATGACGGCAGCGACCGGATTCTTCCAGGTCGGACATCTCGGCTACTGGATCAAGCATACGATCAGCAGCATTTTCAAGAAGCATGTCATCGGGCATACGGACGAGAAGGGTGCGATTTCACCGTTCCAGGCGCTGTGCACGGCACTTGCGGCGACGATCGGTACCGGCAATATCGCCGGCGTCGCGGGCGCGATCACGATCGGCGGCGCGGGCGCGGTCTTCTGGATGTGGATCGCCGCGTTTTTCGGCATGATGACCAACTACTCCGAAAATG
>CAMOZF010000155.1 GCA_946630765.1 uncultured Lachnospiraceae bacterium
AACCTGGGCCTATGAGACGGACAGCAAACACTGGAACTTCATGCGCTATGAGAGTGATCAGGAAAAGATGTTCTCTGCACTGAAAGCCGCCTATGAAGCTGCGGCGGAAAGGCATCACCTGCCCCTCATCAGGAGCGGTGAAGCGATCCAGAAGATCCGCGAGCTTCCGGCCTTTCAGTCCGGTGAACTGAAAATCACGAGAGACGGCTTCCATATGAACTTCATTTACGGAAGATACGCAGTTGCGCTGATGTGGGCTTCCAAAATGGCCGGGATCGATGTGCTGACAAATCCTTTTGTTCCGTCTGTTGATTTTATGAAGCTTCCGGAAGCGGATGAGAAGATCCTTGCGGATATCAGGAAAATCGTGAGTGAATATTCGAAAGATTGAATAACAGCGAAGCACTTTTGAAGGCAGAAAAATCCCCGAAATGAGCACAAGTATGAAAAAAAGTTATGGAACCGGTACAGGACTTCAGAGGACGGAACTGGAAATATGACGAATTGCATTGGGGACAGCTTCGATAACGAAGGAATTCTTTTTATCTTTATCGAGACTGTCCGTACTTCATTGCAGTCCGGAAACTTTTATGTTATGATAGCAACAAAGTTGCAACTATCGTATCGTTTTTTGGCTCTTTTCTCAATTCGCTGTAACTGAAGGCGGACAGTTGTGCGAAAGAAGAACCATGAGAAATAATTGAAACAATAAAAAAAGCAGGAAGGAGTTTCTTTATGTCAGAACACGTTTTCACAAACCCTATTATCCCAGGCTTCTATCCAGATCCCTCGATCCTGCGTGTTGGGGATGACTATTATCTGATTCAGTCTTCCTTTGGACTTTTCCCGGGCATTCCGGTGTTTCATTCGAAGGATCTCGTGAACTGGGAACAGATCGGAAACGCGCTCGAGCGGGTCGCGCAGCACTACGTGCCCGGAGATTCTGTCAATGGCAGCGTGATGGCGCCGACCCTTCGGTATCATGACGGTCTTTATTATATTATTGTGATGAATTTCTCACTGGGCGGAAATCTCATGATCACGGCGGAGAATCCCGCTGGCCCGTGGTCGGATCCGGTATTCCTCGAGGATATCCCGGGAATCGACGCGTCGATTTTCTTTGACGACGACGGGAAATGCTATGCGCAGGGAACAGGGAGCTTTGATGAAAACCTGGAGCTTCTGGAGGGCGTGCCCTTCGGTGGGAACCGCGGCGTCTGGGTCTGCGAATTTGACGTAAAGACGATGAAGGCGGTTTCGCCGAAAAAATATGTCTGGAACTGTGCGCTGAACGGTGCATCCTCGCCGGAAGCGCCGCATCTATATAAAAAGGACGGCTGGTATTACCTGATCATTGCGGAGGGCGGTACGGAGCATTTCCACGCGGTGACGGTCGCAAGATGCAGGGAAGTGATGGGACGGTACGAAGGCTTCAGAGGAAATCCGATCCTGACGCACCGGCACTTGGGCTACGATTACCCGCTCGCGAATGTCGGGCATGCGGATATCGTAGAGCTTCCGGACGGCAGCTGGTACGGCGTAGCGCTTGCGAGCCGCTTCCTTGAGGGATATCATAAGAATCTCGGAAGGGAAACGGTGCTGTTCCCCGTAAGCTGGCAGGATGACTGGCCGGTTTTCTGCCCGATGACGGGCAAAGTGGAACTGTCTTATCCGGCGCCCGCCTGTCTTCCCTGGACGCCAGTGGAAGCGGAAGCCTCGTTTGACGGCTTTGACGAAGAAAAGCTTCGGATGTACTGGGTAACGGTAGGAACGCCGGATCCCTGCTTCTACGCGCTGGAGGGCAGCAGCCTTGTACTGAACCTGAATCCGCGTTCCGTCACGGATCCGCCTTATCCGATGCGCTTCCGTACTTCAGAAAAGCCGGATATTAAGCTCTTAAGCTATGTGGCGAGAAGACAGCGCTCGTTCAGCTTTGACTTTACGGCCGGGATGAACTTTGAGCCGCAGTCGGAAGGCGAGAGCGCGGGCATCCTGCTGGATCATAACCAGAATAATTACGCGATCGAGTACGGAATGTTCGGCGGAAAGAAAGAGATACGTGTATCCGAGATCTTGATCAGGACCACAGGGTCTTTCCTGGAAAACAACCTCGAAATGAAGAAAGAAATCCGGGTGCTTCTGGAAACACCGTGGGACGGAAAAGAAACGGTGCTTCGTCTTTCCGAGCGTGAAAATGATATGATTTTCTTCTGTGGAAAAGACAAAGATCATCTGACTGAACTTCCTGTAAAAGGGGATGCCAGACGTTTAAATCCTCCTGTGGACGGCGGAATGGTCGGTGCTATTGTCGGCGTTTATGCCACTTCTTCTGGGAAGGAGAGCTTAAACAAGGCATATTTTGACTGGACGGAATATACGGATGCAGTGGCAGAATGACGAGCGGAAGGAAAATGAAGGAACAAAGTAGCAGAAGACCGCAGACTGTGGACGAATATATCGCAGCGCAGGATGAAATGGTTAAACCAGGATTGACAGAAGTTAGGGCTGTGTTTCGGGCGGCGCTTCCGGATGCATCGGAGAGAATTTCCTGGTCAATGCCGACTTTCTGGAAGGGCAGGAATATTATCCATTTCGCTGCATTCAGAAAACATTTGGGCATTTATCCCGGCGGGGAGGCAACAATGGTTTTTGCGGATAAACTGAAGGATTATGAGGTCAGTAAGGGAACAATACGGATCCCTTATGGCCGGGAAATCCCCAAGGAATTAATTGCTGAAATTGCTCGCTGGTGTTTTGAAAAATATGCGAAATAAGTTCAGCTGGTTATAGTACAAAAAAGGAGTCCACTATGCTTCTGCACAATGGGCTCCTTCTTTCAAGGACTCTTATGAAAAATACTCATCCAGAAAATACGGGCTCTCCGAGTCGGATTCGTAGCACCAGTAGGTCTGGCTGATGCCGTGTGATGCAAGGAATTCGCGAGTCTCACGGTATTTTTTCAGGCTCGTGAAGCTTTCTCTGGGGAAGGCGCCCCATTCGCCGACGAGTACCGGCCAGTCATACTGAGCTGCCAGCGCGAAATGCTGTTCAAACATTGCATTAATGCGGTCCTGACGGTAGGCCGCCTGGTTCGGCGCATCGGTGATGAGATCGTAGGCGTGGCAGGCGAAAACCTGCAGCGGGTCTCTTTCACCGTTGACGACGATCGGCTTCAGCGAGGATGCAGTGCCGTTATTAGTCTGATTGGAATTGCAGAGGAAGATGATGGACTCTTTATCTGCCTCTCGAATCCTGGAAGCGATTTTTTCATAGAAGGGCTGAAGGATTTCCGTATCAAACGCGCGGCATAAAGGAAGCGCACGGTTTTCCAGCTCAAGACATTTTTCGGGAGTCAGATTCACCAGACAGGCGTGGTACTCCGGCTGGTTCCAGTAAAGCTCGTATGCTTCTTCATAGGTGACTTTCCTTCCGCGCACTTCCGTCTGCCAGTCCGCAAGCGCCGTAAGGAGCGTCCTTCCGACTTCCCTGCAGGGCGAACCCTGGATCGGTTCGTTGATGATATCATAGCCGATGACGTTGGGATCATCCGCAAATTTTACGGCGATCCGATGCCAGACAGCGGCAAAATGATCGATCAGGCCGACACCGTCACAGGCAGGTGTATTGGCCCAGAACGCGTCCTCCGCCGCTTGCACAGCTTCGCTCATATGGTATGAATTATACCACTCGCCTTTCCGGGTATGCGGCTTTCCTCCGTCGAGGCAGGCCCAGTACGGCGCGCCGTTGGAATACTTGATGCCGTAAAGGTCCTGGTGCATGTCAAGAAACACCGGGATCCCGTGTGCTTCATACTCCCGCACGGCCTTTTCGATCCGGTCGAGATAATATTCGTCGATTACGCCTGCGACAGGCTCTAGCCCGCTCCAGTTGATGCCAAGGCGGACGAGGTCGATCTTCCACCTCTTCATGCGGTCCCAGTCCAGCTCTCCCATCGGGAAAATAAAACCGAGCTGCGGTTTCTTACATACGACGTTGATGCCGTTTAGGACGACGGGTTTTCCATCCCTGTCGACAAAAGAATGACCTTTTAGTGTAATTGCCTTTTTCACTGCTCCACCTCTTTAACATTTTATCAATTGTTTTTTTCAGAATACACGGCCTTGAGACCGGCTGGGGCCAAAACACCGCACACAGCCTGTACAATTCTGCCGATATCATAACACATATTTCGGAAAATTCCAGTATCAAAATAATTCAGACGTGCTTTGCAGACAGGCGGTTTCTGCGTTTTCCTTCCTCTTTTGCCGTATCCGGCCGAACTGGCCGGAGAAGATCAGCGTGTGTTTCATGGCGGAGCATCGGTACATTGTGTTGAAATAAGACATGGATCGGATGAGGAGAATCCCTTTGTTCCGAAAGATGTGACGGATGAGGCTAAGGGCTATGCCAAGTGGGTCAATGATCACATCTGGGATCTGAACCGGATGCAGAAGGAGCCGGAGGAAGTCCGGATCGAACCGGGAGAACAATATTTTACGGAGCAGATGGAACTGATTGAGAAGGGAAATCGAATCCAGATACCAAGAGCACAACTGATTAGTGAGAGCGAGGCGATTCAGACTGCTCTTGCAGAACTCCTGAATGAGCTGGAAGATCTCCAGAAGGAAGACAGCAGATCGTAAAAACAGCATCTGGACAGAAACGGAATTCCGCGGTATAGTAATAGCATCGGAAACGTGAAAGGAGACCTGAAATGATTCAGAACTTTATCTACAACACTCCGACCCGTGTCGTTTTCGGCGCGGACTCCGTGAAGTCCGTCGGCACGCTTGCGAAAGAATTCGGCGCGACGAAAGTGCTGCTGCACTACGGCAGCGAACGCGTGCAGAAAAACGGTCTGATGCAGACCATCCGGGAAGCACTTGATCAGGAAGGCATCGCACATGTCGAACTCGGCGGTGTCGTCCCGAACCCGCGACTTTCGAAGGTCTACGAAGGCATCGCGCTTGCAGAGAAGGAAGACGTCGACTTCCTGATCGCAGTCGGCGGCGGCTCGGTCGTCGACTCCCTGAAAGCGATCGGCTACGGACTTGCAAACGGCGGGGACGTCTGGGATTTCTATGACTTCAAACGGAAACCCGCAGCCTGCCTGCCGCTCGGCGTCGCCCTTACGATCTCTGCC
>CAMOZF010000156.1 GCA_946630765.1 uncultured Lachnospiraceae bacterium
CGGAAACGGCCTTTGTGGCATTTCGGGTCAGAAGATAGGTCAGCGCCGAGCCGCCAAGAGACCAGGGCACGAGCCGGTCTGCCAGCGCAGCCGCACTGCTTGCCGAAACGGATTTCAGCTTTTCGGACTCCTCGACCATCCGGATGATCCGGTCGTATCGGCCGGTGCCGGGGTTATTCGTGACCCTTGCGCGGATTTCGCCTTCCTCAAGCACGGTTCCGGCATAGATCGGCGCCTCCTCGGTCTTTCGAACCGGCAGAGATTCCCCGGTGATCGCCGCCTGATTGACCGTACATTCTCCGGAAAGGACCGCGCCGTCCAGCGGAATAATCTCGCCCGCCCGAAGGAGCATTGTATCGCCGATCCGTACGTCAGACACGCCGCTCAGGACTTCCTTACCGTCCGCGCCGATCAGCCACACCTTGTCCACGTCAAGCGCCATCGTGCGCGCGAGATCCTCGAGGGATTTTCTGTGCGTCCACTCCTCCAGAATGTCGCCAAGCTGCAGAAGGAACATCACCGAAGAAGCCGTCGAGAAATCACCGCGAAGTATCGATACCCCGATGGCCACGGCGTCCAGGAATTCCACCTTCAGCCGCCCAGAACGCAGGGATTTCAGGCCCTTCAGGATGAATTTTGCGGCCTTCAGCACGGAAAGAACCCGCCGGACAGCTGTCGGCAGCAGAAGCTTTTTCGCAAAATGCACGATCACCCGGTTGGCAAGCTTCTCCTCATAATACCGGTTCAGTTCGCGTCCGGTGCGCTCGGGAACAAGCGCCTTTTTCTCGGGATCCGTGAATGAAAAGCCGGAAAGCGCGGCAATTACCGCGCTTCGCTCTCCTTCGTAACGGATGACGGCGTCGCAGGTCCGGTCAAAAACCTGAACCTTTGTGACGCCGGGCACCGCCGCGATTGCATATTCAAGTGTATCTGCATCTGAAAGCGTCATCCGGCCGATGCAGGCATGGATCCGAAGTCTCCCCCGGGTCTCATGCAGAATCTGACATTTCATCGATGATTAAGCCTCCGCTTCAGCCGAAGCGCCGGCCCCGTCTTCGATCACTTCCGCAGCCGCAGTTGCCTTGTCGGCCGCTTTCTTCTCGTTAATCGCCTTCGCGTCCTCAACAATATCCCCGCAGTTTTCACGAACCGCGGTCGCTGTCTTCAGCACCGAATCGCGCGCGCGAAGAACCGCCGCCGTAATATGCGTGTAGCATTTCTTCGCTTCCTTACTGCTTAAAATCTTAACACCGGCGGTTCCGAAAAGGACGCCGCCCGCAAAAATACCAAGTCCTGCAAGCATCTTGTTTCCCTCCCTGAAATTCGTAAAGAATATATGCAGCCGAGGAGATAGTCTCCGCTAACTACAGGCATTAGTATAGCACAGTTTGACGCGACTAACAAGCAGAATTATAAACTATTTGGCTTCAGCCCTTCATCCGCAGGGTTTCCTGCGCGAGGCTGTCCATCAGTCCGGCGCCTGCAGGAATCGAGGAACGCGCACTGATCGAAAGTCCGGCCTCGTCAAATGTAAAGATCAGGCGGGTGCCAGTCGCAGCCGAGGTGCAACGGGTCTCAATCACAAGCGTATCCGCCGCTGCCCAGCGCGCCGAAAATGCAGCTTCACAGCCGCAGAGTGTCTGCAGGCACATCGTTCCGGCAAAGGAAGCCGTAAGATCAAAGGCCCCATTATCCTGCACGACCGAAACCTTCACCGAAGATTCCTCAAAGGAGAAGCCAAGAGACTGCAGATGCCCTTCATCCTTGATCGATGATCCGGCGCCGCCCATGATCGCGCCGAAGGAAGGCAGTTCCTTTTCCGCCGTAAAGCATTTTCCCTTAAGCTTCCGCTCCGAATCCCGGTTCCGAATGCCCCAGAGGACCGGAATCTCAAAAGATGCCTCGAACGCTCGAAGCTTTCCAAGCGCCTCCGGATTCTCCGGGAGCGGATTCTCCTGCATCGCAGGCACAATCGTATCAAAAAGATCGACGAGCAGGGTATTTGCGTCGTTCGATGCGGAATTTACAACGATGGCCGCGTCTTCATTCGGCAGGATCACGGCGAACTGTCCGAATGCGCCGTCCGCGCGGAAGGAATCCGGCCAGGTGCAGCGCCAGAACTGGAAGCCATAGCCCTGCATCCACTCGCGCCAGTCGGTCTTGTAGACCTCGCTGACGGTCTCCACCTGCTTCGCGCCGGCCCGCTCGAACCAGCCCGCATTCAGGAGCTGTTCGCCTTCCCAGCAGCCCTTCTGAAGGACAAACTGGGCAAAACGCGCCATGGATTCCGGCGTCAGATACATGCCTGCGCCGCCCATGTCCGTGCCGTCCGCAAGCTTCACGCAGCTGATCGGCGGAATGCCGATCTTGTCGAGAAGTCTGGGCTTCAGATATTCAGTCACGTTCAGGCCGCTTCTTTTACGGACGATCGCTGCAAGCAGATTGGTGCCGGCCGTATTGTACTGATAGGTCGTGCCCGGCTTATAGGTGAATTCATGCGCAAGGAAGGCCCTGATCCAGTCCGCCGAACGATCGCGGATCTCATCCGCGTGGCCGCAGGTCATCGTGAGAAGGCTCCAGATATCCGCCTCCTTCAGATTGTCGGAAGGATTCTCGGGGCTCTCGTCCGGGAAGATATCGACAAGCTTCTCGTCAAGGGAAAGCAGTCCCTCCTGCTCCGCAAAGCCGACAGCCGTTGATGTCAGGCTCTTGGAGAAGGAGAACAGAATGTGCGCCGCGTCCCTGTTGTAGGGCGCCCAATACGCCTCAAGGCAGCGTTTCTGATGCCGCAGGATCTGCAGCGAATGCATTTCGATCGAATGCTGCTTTTCCTTCTCGATAAAGGCCATGATGCTTTCCGAAGGAATCCCGAGTGCCTCCGGGGAGCAAGTTTCAAAACTGAACATAGAATACCTCCTGTAGTTCTTTATTTCTGCACATCAATAATCACTTTCATCGTCTTCTCCCGGTTCTCGTCGATATACCGGTAGGCCTGCAAAAATTCCTCAAAGGGGAATTTTTTGGAAATCAGCGGCTTCAGCTGAACCTTTCCTTCCTGCACGAGACGGATCGCTTCGATGTAATCTTCGTTCCGGTACATCATCGTCGTATTCAGGTCGAGCTCGTGATCGTTCAGCACCGCAAGATCCACGACTGCCTTCTTTCCAAAGACCGCCACCAGAATGATCATGCTGCCCTTCCTGGCATTCTGGATCGCCTGATCCATTGTCAGGTCGGTTCCCGCGCACTCGTAGATCACATCCGCCTTGTCCGGTCCGAAGCACTCAAGAAAAGCCTCCGAAAAATCATGGGTTTTGGTATTGACACAGACGTCGATTCCGACCTCCGCCGCTTTCTGCAGGCGGATATCCGAAATGTCCGTGATCATCACCTTTGCCGCGCCCTTTCCTTTCGCGGTCTGAGCAACCAGTATGCCGATCGGACCCGCGCCGAGTACGCAGATATTCTTTCCTTCCACGCCGCCGGCCTGCCGGATCGCGTGAACCGCAACGGCGAGCGGCTCGATCATCGCCCCCTCTTCGTAACTCATGTCCGCAGGAAGATGCGTCACCTTCGATTGGTCCACACAGAAGAAGCGCGAGGCGGTTCCTGTCGTCTGGAATCCCATGACCTTCAGCTTCTCGCAGAGATTGTACTTTCCGTGACGGCAGGGGTAGCATTTGCCGCACACAACCTGCGGCTGAATCGTCACCTTGTCTCCCGGCTCAAAGTCCGTGACGCCCTCCCCTGTTTTCTCGATCACCCCGGACACCTCGTGTCCCTGCGTGACCGGGTAGGACGTGAAGGGATGTGTGCCGTGATAGACGTGAATATCCGATCCGCAGATCCCGATATTGACGATCTTGACGAGCACCTCTCCCCTTCCCGGCTCCGGAACCGGGACATTTCGAAATTCAATCTGACCGGGCGCAGTCATTACTTCCTGCAGCATCATTTTATCCATAATTCAGGCCTCCTTTACCGGTGTTTTCACGAATGATTCTTTCCTTCAGAATAATCCTGCAATTCCGAAATGTCAAGGAATTTCACGGCTTTACCGCTGTGTAAATCCGCCCGTTTTCCGTCCAGTTTCTGTAGAAATGCTCCGCCTCGTCGGCCATCTCCTCATAGATATCGAGGTTATGGCCGAATCCGCTGTAAATCACCAGCTTGCAGTTTTTCAGATTCTCCGCCGAGCGCACCATGAGGTCCGGTCTGGAAATGAAGTCCTCCGTGCCGCCGAGGATCAGCACCGGCGTCTCAATCTTCTTCAGTGCGGCAATCAGCGCCTCCTCCGAGCCAAGAGATGCGAGCGGCCGGCCGTACTGGATATTCTGCGAAAGCGGATCATTGTAGATCTGATCATAGTCCGGCGCTTTTCGGCGCGCTGCATCCGCCTCCTCTTCCCTTTTCCGGCGCGCAAGAAGGGCCGGATCATCTGTCGGCATGGTCATCGGCTTCGGCTCCACGAGGCCCAGTTCAAGCATTTTCTTATAGGACATTGCGCCCTCGGCCAGACTGTGCGGACCAGGAACGACGGCAAAGAAGCATTCGACCCGTTCCGGGAAGTTCAGCACGACATGCCAGCCGGTTCCGGCGCCGTGAGAAGCGCCCGAGTAAGAGAAACGCTGTATTCCCTTGTAATCTGCGAAGTCAATCACATCCTCCGCGAACTTATCATACCAGTGTCCAGGATAGTCCGCCGTGATATGCTCGGAGCGGCCGAATCCGCGATTGGTAAGAAGAAACACATGGAACCCGCGGCGGGCCATTTCCTTTTCAAAAGAATTCTCGCCATGTCCGATCTGGGTGCAGAGCAGGTACCTGTCCCCGCTTCCGTACTCCTCATAGTAGATCTTCTGCCCTTCCCTGTTTTCAAATGTCGGCATAAAGCGCTCCTTTCTTCGTCATGCTGCCGTCCGGCAGCCGATCAGCGGTTATAAGTCAATTATATCTGTTTTTCCGGAAAATGTCACTCTTAATAAAATGGATCATCGTAAAATATAAAAGACTCCTGACCAGGATAATTTTATCAAGATCAGGAGTCTTTTTACCAACTTCGTTTTATCAGCAAATCCTTCGTCACTCCACTTCAGCGGTCCGGTAAATATAGCTGTGCGCGTGCTGACTGTTTTCCGCGG
>CAMOZF010000157.1 GCA_946630765.1 uncultured Lachnospiraceae bacterium
GCAGCAGGCACAACCGAACCATTTCTGCCGGACCGTCTGCCCATGCTTTTTCCTGCCGTCATTGTTGTCGGCCTCCGGGAAGACCTCTAAAGGATTCACGTAGAAGAAGCTCTTGCCGTCGAGCGCGATGCCCGACAGGATGCCGTTATAAAGGCAGCGCTCCATGACGTCCGCGTATTCGGACTTCGGATTCATCTGCAGCATTCTGCGTGCGAAGAACACGAGGCCGATCGCCGCACAGGACTCGGCATAGGCCGTGTCGTTCGGAAGATCAAAGGGGAAGCTGAAGGCTTCGCCGATCCTTGTGCCGCCGATCGAACCCGTCACATACATTTTCTCATGGACAACGCTGTGCCAGAGCTTTTCGCAGGCCTCGATCAGGGAAGGATCCTTACTGATCCGCGCGATATCGGCCATTCCCGAATACAGGTAAACGGCGCGTACCGCGTGGCCGATCGCCTCGTCCTGCTCCCTGACCGGCAGATGCGCCTGGAAATAGGCATAGGGAAGATCGCTGTTTTCATAACTGTGCGGCCGGTTGCCGTGCCCCTCGATATCGAAATAATGCGGCTGCTGCCCGCGTTCATCGATAAAGTACTCCGAAAGCGTTAAAAAGCGTTTTTCCCCGGTCGCCTGATACAGCCTGACCAGCGCAAGCTCTGCGACCTCATGACCCGGATAGCCCCGCTTTTTGCCGTTTTCCGGGCCGATTTTCTCAGAGATGTATTCCGCAAAGTTCATTGCGACCTGAAGGAGCACATCTTTCCCGGTCGCTTCATAGTAGGCGACCGCAGCCTCTGTCAGATGTCCGAAGCAGTACAGCTCGTGATTGTCGCGAAGATTCGTGAACTCCCGGTCCCGGCCGTTCAGGATGTAGTAGGTGTCCAGATATCCGTCCTCTGCCTGCGCACGCGCCACAAGGTCGATCGCTTCATCGCAGGTCTTCTCCAGTACGGGGTCCGGATGCTGCGTCAGCGAATAAGAGACCGCCTCGACCCATTTGTAGAAGTCCGAATCCTGGAAGACGAAGCCGTAGAACTTATCGGGATCGGCTTCCTTCCCGTCCTCCGGAAGCACCTCGAAGCCGCGCTCCGTAAACATGGGAGCCTTGAAATCCTTCTCGGTCCGTTTCCGTTCACGAAGCTTTGCGGCCGCGCGGAAATTGTGCATGGCGTAGCTTTTTGCGGCCTCCGGAATGCGGTCGTTCAGCGCCTCCCACTGATAGGGAATCACCTCCTGCCGAACGAGCTCGATCTTCTCTTTCCAGAATTCATCCGTTACCTGAATTTTCTTGAGATCCGCCGGGCGGATATCCGTTGTCTTTGTCATTTATTCTTCCTCCGGGTAGACAATCATCGCTTTTTTCGCGATCTCGCGGCGTTCAAGCTTCGAAAAAGCCTCCAGAATGTCCGCGAAATTATAATAATCCGAGATATAGTCCTTCAGATTGATCTTTCCTTCCTTCAGGAGCGCATTAATCTCGTCATTCACCGCGCCCTCCTCGACCTTGGAAGGAAATTGCTGGAATTGCAGCTGCCAGTTGTACGGCGCCTTCTCCCAGTTGATTTCCATCGAGTTCACCGGCGCAATGCCGTATACGCACATCTTACCCTGGTCGCAGACAAGCTCCATCGAGAGATTGATAAGATCCGTGATGCCGACCGCGTCCAGCACGAAGGGAACGCCCTCCGGGAAAATGCTTCGTACGCAGGCAACCGGGTCCTCGCTGCGGCTGTTGAAAGTATAGTCTGCACCGAGCATCTTTGCGTCCGCAAGCTTCTCATCGATGATGTCAAAGGCAATGATCGGCCCGATCTCAAGAAGCTTCATGAAGCGGATGAAGGTCAGTCCGACCGGTCCGCAGCCGAATATGACAACCGGGCTGCCTTTCTTCATGCCGAAGCGGTGAATGGAACTCAGAACCTCCCGAAGCGTCACGATCATCGCCGCATCCACGGGATCCACGCCCTCGGGGACCTTCGTCTGCGCATAGGCCGCTTCCGGCGCTTCTCCTTCCGGAAAAGCCGCAAGGTCATTGACTACCGCATACTCACTGTAGGCGCCCCAGTAGGATTTCAGGCCGCCGTAAACGGACGCGTCGGTATCCACAAAAGGCAGAAGCACATAATCTCCTTTTTTCAGCCCGACGACCTCAGATCCGGTCTCCACGACCTTTCCGACACCTTCATGCCCCAGCATCAGCGGGTACTCCGAAAGCGGCACGCCCTTGAATTTCTGATGGATCAGTTTGGCGTCGGTGCCGTTGCAGACGCCGCAGGCAACGGTTTTCACAAGCGCCTGCTTCGGTCCGTAGGATGGCTTCGGAACCTCCATGACCGCGAGCCGCCCGTCCTCCTGTACAACAAGTGTTTTCATCCTGATACTCCTTTCTCACCGTGACAGCCGATGAAAATTCTTTATCCTTCCGCGAAAAATGCCGCGGCCTGATACGCGCGTTCATAGCGCGGCAGAAGTTCCCTGTAGGTGCGCACGCGTTCCGGATCCGGCAGGATGCGTTTCTTTTCCCTGATAAAACGGGATACCGCCGAAAAGTCCGGGAAAATGCCCGCCCCGACGCCCGCAAGAATCGCGGCGCCCATGGAGTTCGCATCCCTCGTGTTCTCCGGAACCGTAACGGGAATGCCGAAAAGGTCCGCAAAGATCTGCATCCAGAGGTCGTTTTTCGCGCCGCCGCCGATCGCCCGGATCTCCCGGATTTCCTTTCCCGGGTCGATGGCCGAAAGGCACAGCGAAAGATTCATCGCGATGCCTTCGAGTACGCTTCTTACAAGATCGGATCGTGTCGTCTTTCCGGATATCCCGAAGAATGCGCCGCGCACCTGTTCGTTCCATCTGGGCGCACGCTCTCCAAGAAGATGCGGCAGGAAAATCAGCCCGTTCGCACCGGGCGGCGACAGTCTCGCCTCCTCCGTGAGCAGCACGTAAACATCCTCTCCTGTTTTCTCGGAAATCAGCTGCTCACCGGTTCCGATAACCTCCTTAAACCAGTCGTAACTGCCGCAGGCATACTGCATCGTCGCATTCGGCGAATAAAGTCCGGGAACCGCATGCGCCCAGGTCACGCTTCGCATCCGATCATCAAAAAGCGGTGCTTTTGCAGTCGTCGCCACCCAGGCGGAGGTCCCAAGACACAGGTACGCCGAGCCGGGTGAGACAGAACCCGCGCCGACATTTGCGGCGACGCCGTCTCCCGCGCCCATGACAACCTTCGTTCTCGTACTGAGCCCGGTACGCGCCGCCGCCTCTGCACTGACCGTCCCGACAACCGCCGTCGAATCAACGATTTCAGGGAACTTCGCCCCATCGATGCCGGCGGCCTGAAGGATGCGCTCGGACCAGCAGCGTTTTTTCAGATCAAAGGCACCGGTCGAATTCGCATCCGAGGGGTCCGTCACGAGTCTCCCTGTGAGCTTCAGGACAATGTAGTCCTTCGCATTCAGGAAGCAGCGCGCGCGTTCATAGTTTTCCGGCTCATGCTTTTTCAGCCACATCGCCTTCTGGAGGCTGTAGGAGGCGGTATTTCGATGGCCCACAATTGCGTAGAATTCTTCATCGGAGATCTTCGATCGCAGCTCCTCCGCCTCCGCCACGGCCCGCAGATCTGCCCAGATCAGGGAGCGCCGAAGCGGTTCTCCCTTGAGGTCCACAGGTAGGAGGCCGAGCATCTGTCCGGAAAAGCTGAGTGCCTCAATGTCTTCCGGGGACACGCCGCTTCCCAGGATCAGTTCCTTTGTCGTCTCGCAGAAGGCCTGCCACCAGTCGTTTCCGTCCTGTTCCGCGTATTCCTCCCGTTCCTGAAACAAAGGATAACTTCTGGTCACCGAAGCCAGCTGTTTTCCTTCCTCCGTAAATAGCGTTGCCTTATCGCCGGAGGTTCCCAGATCATGCGCCAACAGATATTTCAAGGCATTCACCTCCCGACTCTTCCCGTTGCAGCCTTATAAAAGGTCGATCTCACTCATCGTCGCCGGCATCTCATGCGCGGTGTTGAATTTCGTCTCATCCGTCACAAGATCGAAGCAGCTCGCGATCAGACGTCCGTCCCAGATGATGGGTTCGCCGGGCTGATCCAGAGACCCGTCCAGGCCGTCACAGTCCGGTGACTGCGCAAGCCGCTGCACGCTCCGGTCCGGAAGCACCGCAACGATCGCGTTGTGGTTGAAATCCGCGATATAGAGAATGCCTGTTTCTTCGTCCATGATCATGCCGTCAGTCGAATTCAGTTCCAGCGGATCTTTCGCGTAAAGTTCCCGCGAAACCATATCGCCCTTCTCGTCGAGCACGAACATTTCGACCTCGGCATCCCCGTAATTTCCGACAAAGAGTCTGTGCTTCCGGTCGATCTCGATCCCGTCGACGCCGTAGACGCAGACCGGGTTTTTCGTCACAAAGGTCGCGAAAATATACGACTCGTCCGCAAGGGTATTCGTGATCTCGATGTCTCTCGCATCGAGCGGGAAACGGTAGACGCAGCTCATCAGGCCTTCGTCGCAGGGCACCTTCGTCAGATAGCTCTGGGTGACGTACATATAGTCCCCGTAAATCTTCACGCCGTTCGGATGCTCCATGCCGCTTGCGACCGTGTGCCACTCCTTGACGGAGCGGTCTTCGTTAAAGCTGACCTTGAGCATCCTGCCCTTGAAGGCGAGATCCTCGCGGCCGGACCAGCCCTGATTGTCGCAGATATACAGGTTCCAGTCCCTGTCAAAGCAGATGCCCATATTCCGTGCGATGCCGGTCTCCGGATGCACCGGTACGTCGAACCATTTCTGAATCTTCCTGTCCTTATCGATTCGGATCACGCAGCCGGACATCTGATCATCTGCGTAGTTCGGGCAGGACAGGATCAGGCTGCCGTCCCGGTCGATCGCCATGCTGTCCGGCGTGCAGACATATTCTTCAGGTAGCAGGGTGAACAGGCGGGGCGTCTTTCTTCTCTCTGCCTTCAGCTCCTCCATGATCTTTACACCCGCCGAAGTTCCGATGCGCTCCGCGCCGGCCTCAATCATCGCCTTGAAATCCGCCGCCGTGCGGATGCCGCCGGCCGCCTTGACCTTCACGAGATCGCCGACCGTCTCCTTCATGATCCGTACATCCTCCACCGT